>JABWBV010000069.1 GCA_013359445.1 Anaerolineales bacterium
CCCGGCCTCGATCCCGGCGGCCTCCAACTGGGCCCGGAGCTCGGCGTCGGTCCGGGTCGAGAGGGCGGCCAGGCCGGGCTCGATCAGCCCCGCCGGCTTCTCGGCGGGGGTCCGGGGCCCGTGGTGGAACGAATAGACGTGGAAGGCCAGGTTCCAGCGGTCCCGCACCGGCAGCGCCTTGAAGCTCGCCATCCCCGTGCCCGCCAGGCCGAAGGTCATCACGTTGAAGGCCCGCACCGGCGAGAGCGCGGCCAGGACCTCCGGGTCCTGGAACGGGCGCGGCCTGGGGGTGAGCTTGCGCGCCTCTTCCGTGTCGGCACTCCCGTCCACCCTGTGGCAGCTGGAGCAGAGCCGCCAGTAGAGGGCGGCACCGACCACGGGATCGGGGGGGGAGTCGGGGGCGGGGGGAAAGGAGGAGACGATGGCGATTTTGGAGAGGTTATCGAGTAAAATAATTCCAGGAGAAACCAAATGACCAACTCAAATGAACAGTTGTTATCCCAACTTGAAGGGATGATTAGACGAATTGTACGGGAGGAGTTGAGCCGGTTTGCGGAAGAACGTACTGGCATTTTTTATTTGTCCCCCGATTCGCCCCTTTATGAAGATTTGAGCGATATTGCGGAGCGGAAAGTGAGCGAAAAAATTCAACTGTACACGCATGAAGAGGTTTGGGGTGAGTGAGTATCTTGCAGTCTACGAAGCACGTTTTGTAAAAAACTTAAAACGCTACAACGCACTTCGGGAACGCGTTAAACGACGTGTGGATAGAATTCTTCAAGATCCTTATGCCAACACAGAGTTCTTAGGAGATGTGAGTGGTAAGTTGAATTTGCGAGGGTGTAGAAGTGCCCGGTTAGATCGAAATTTTCGGCTTGTTTTTGTGGTTTGTGAAGAGTGCAGGATTATCCCCGAGTGTCTATATTGCTTTTGTGATGTAAATGGGAAACCCCTGGCTGACAAAACGGTTGTTTTCCTGACTTTAGGACCTCATGATCAGGCTTATGCCATGCAGTAACAAGGAATTAACAGCATTTGCCACATTTCAATTTGCGGGCAGTAAAAAAAAGACGGCGTTGCTTATCGCAACGCCGTCTTTTTTTTACTTTCCTAATCTTTCTCTTTCTTCCTCTGCAACCTTTTCCTCCAACTTCTTAAACAACGGGGCAGGTTGCCGCAACGCCTTTCCAGGTGTGAGCTGGCTCGGTTCCCATTTGCCGCTGGCGTTGGCTTCGCGGTAGCGCAGGCCGGTGTGGGTGCCGAGGGAGTCGGTGATGGGTTGGGTGTACTGCTCCCCAAACAGCGGGGCATCGTAGCCCAGGAAGGTGTGCAGTTTTTCGCAGGTAAAGGGCAGGAAGGGGGAGAACATCGTTTTGAGCGAGTCAATCGCACGGAGGGCGGTGTAGACGGTTTTGGCGGCTCCGGCTTTGTCGGTTTTGATGGCACTCCAGGGGGCGGTCACGTCGAGGTATTTGTTCACCTCGGTGGCGAGACGGAGGGTTTCTTGCAGGGCGGGGCGAAGTTTGACGGAGGACAGGAGACCGGAGACGGTTTCAAACCCTGCGTCAATCGTGGCGAGGAGTTCTTCGTCGCCGGGGCGGAGGGGGCCGGGGTCGGGGACGTGGCCTTCCCAATGTTTGTAGCAGAAGGAGAGGACGCGATTCGCCAGGTTGCCCCAGGTGGCGACGAGTTCGTTGTTGTTGCGGGCGACGAATTCTTTCCAATCCCAATCGGTGTCCCGGTTTTCGGGCATGTTGATGGTGAGGTAATAACGGAGGGCATCGGGGTCGTACCGGGTGAGGGCATCAAGGCCATCCACGACCCAATTACGGCTCCCGGAAATTTTGCGCCCTTCCAGATTCATAAACTGGTTGGCGGGGACATCGTAGGGGAGGGTCAGCGGTTGGCCGCTTTCGCCCGCGAACACTTCCAGAAATTGTGCGCCTGTACCGAGCAGTTGGGCGGGCCACCATGCGGCATGGAAGAAGATGTTGTCTTTGCCGATGAAGTGAAAGGTTTTGGCGTCGGGGTTCGTCCACCAATCTTTCCAGGCATCTGGCTGACCGGAGACTTGTGCCCACTCGATGGCGGCAGACAGGTAGCCGATCACTGCCTCAAACCAGACGTAGAGGCATTTCCCCTCCCATCCTTCGACGGGCACGGGGATGCCCCAATCGAGGTCGCGGGTGATCGCGCGGGGTTTTAGCCCCTCGGATTCGATCTGCCCCAACGATTGACCGAGGACGGTTTCCCGCATGTGATCCTGCCGTGCACGGAGAAATTTCACAACTTCGGGTTCCAGTTTGGACAGATCAAGGAAGTAATGTTCGGTGTCGCGAAGTTCGGGGGTGGAGTTGTCCACTTTGGAGCGGGGGTTGAGGAGTTTGTCGGGTTCGAGGACATTGCCGCAGACGTCACACTGATCGGAGCGAGCGCCTTCAGCCCCACAGATGTAGCAGGTTCCTTCCACGTACCGGTCCGGGAGGAATCGGTTCGCGGCAGGGGAGTACCATTGCGGGCGGGTTTCGGTGTACAGGTAGCCGTTTTTTTGCAGGGCGAGGAAGATGCTTTGGGAGACTTTGAAATGATTGTCAGTGTGGGTGGAGGTGAACAGGTCGTAGGTGATCCCCAGTTGTTGGAAAACATCGAGAAACGTGTGGTGGTAATACTGGTAGACTTCTTCGATGGTTTTGCCTTCCGCATCGGCGCGGAGGGTGACGGGGGTGCCGTGTGAGTCGGTGCCGGAGACGACGAGGACGCGGTTCCCTTTAAGGCGGTGGTAACGCGCGACAATGTCCCCCGGCAGATGGGAACCGGTGATGTTCCCAACGTGGATTTTGGCATTGGCATAAGGCCAGGCGATGGCGATGAGGATATTTTCGGTCATGGGATTACTCCGTGGGCGTATTTCGTATGGCGTATTATATTCGCACAAGCGATGGCGTGTAAAACAAAAAGGCTGTCCAAGTCAGGACAGCCTTTTTTGATCAAAGTGAAATGGTTATTTTCTCTTCCGGCGGATCACTGCCCGAACCTGGACGCGGCGTGGTGCGTTCATCATGCGCATGATAACCATAGACATTAAGAAAACGGCAGACAGCAGGGAGAGAGTAAGTGTAGTATCCATGGGGAAAGTTTACGGGACGGGAGAGGTTTTGTCAATAACGAATCTTTAACGCGGCTCCCGTCAAAGGTACTTATTAGCGGATGCTAACCATCCTATTATCTTGTAATCACGCACACTTACGGGGTGGAAATCAAAAAAAGGGGTAATGTACCTCGCTTTTTTTCGGAACTGCTCTTGGTGAGCACACACTTACTTTGGCGTTATAGATAATCCTGTAAACGGCGGGAGCGGCGGGGGTGGCGGAGGCGGCGGAGGGCTTTGCCTTCGATCTGACGGATACGCTCGCGGGTCAGGCCGAATTTCTGGCCGATTTCTTCGAGGGTGTAACACCGGCCATTTTCCAGGCCAAAGCGAAGTTTTAGGATGCGGGCTTCGCGAGGGGAGAGGGTGGAGAGGACTTCGTCCACTTTTTCGCGGAGCATGTTTTGGTAAACCTGCTGATTGGGCGTGGGGGATTGCTGGTCTTCCACGAACGCGCCCAACTCGGTGCTGTCATCTTCGCCGACGGGGGTTTCGAGCGAAAGCGGGGTGCGGGAGACTTTCATCATCCACTCCACGCGTTCGACTTCTACTTGCAGGTCGGCGGCCAGTTCTTCTTTGGAGGGGGGGCGGCCCAGTTTTTGTTCCAGATCATGGGCGGCTTTGTACATCTGGCGGATGCGGTCTACCATGTGAACGGGGACACGAATGGTGCGGCCCTGTTCGGCGATGGCGCGCGTGATGGTCTGGCGAATCCACCATGTTGCATAGGTGGAAAAACGGAACCCGCGCAGGTAGTCGTACTTTTCGACCGCTTTCATTAATCCGAGGTTGCCTTCCTGAATCAGGTCAAGGAAAGGTACACCACAGCCGATGTATTTTTTCGCAATGCTGACGACAAGGCGGGTGTTGGCTTTGATCAGGCTTTCGCGTGCTTGTTCCCCATCTTGAATGGAGGCGCTCATGAAGTCAATTTGTTGAGAAGTAGCACTACCATTCAAACGTTTGAGGTCACGATGGCAAGCTCGGCCATTTTCTATTCGTTGCGCCAGGCTGATTTCTTCTTCTGTGGTGAGCAGGGGAACACTCGACATTTCTTTGAGATAAAGCCCGACGGGGTCCACAGCCATATCATAGACTAAGCCAACTTCCGTCTCGCGTTGGAAGCCGTTGCGCCCAAGATATTTCTCACGCGGGTAGTCTCCCCCTGCCCAATCTTGTAAAAACTCATCCAAATAGCCAGGCTCGTTCAATCCAGAAAAAAGTTCATCAATGTCCGGTGTGGCATCAAACCTGCTAGAAGCGGCGAGGTCACTAGGGACAGCAGGGGATTGATTAGGGGTTGGATGAGTCATGCGTACTCCCAATCCGATCAGCTATCGGATAAAAGATTTTTTAATACAGAAAAACGAGGATCAATATCTTCTTGTTGATGTCCACAATCGACATCGTTGCGGTTTTCCCCACAAACTGGGCATAAACCTTTGCATTCTGGTTTGCAGATTTGGTTGAGTGGGATTTCCAGGATTAAGTATTCGCGCGCAAGGGGTTCCAGGTCAATATGACCATCTTCAGGCAGAATTAAACCGGACTCGGTCACGTGGCGTTGGGATGAGGCATAGAGTTCGGCAAATTTTGTATTCAGGCGAGTGCGAAGAGGTTTTAAACAACGACCACATTCACCTGCATAAAGTCCCGCGAGATCCGCTTGAACCAGCAACCCTTGAGGGGTACGCGTGATCTCAACATGGCCTTTAAATTTAACCAGATCTAAATCCGGTTCAAAATGTATATGGTTATAGTCAAAAGGAAAGACTCGGCTGTAACCGATAGACTCTTTGATAATAAAACCGACATTAAGCCGGAGGGGGGTGCGCAAATGATCCACAGTTGAATAAACTTAAGATAAAAGGAAAAATAAAGTTCCCACAATTTTATGCAAAAGATTTATACTAGATTTTGATATTGTAACAAAACATGCAAACCATGTCAAGTTTAGCTACACGAAACCAAAAACGGAGTTATCCCATGTCTGCTACCTCTAAAGTCCTACTAGCGACCACAAATAAAGGCAAGATAAAAGAATATCTGGCCTTATTGGCTCACTCAAAGCTGGAAATCCTTACCCCGCGTGATCTTGCTATCGATTTGGAGGTTGACGAAACTGGGGAGACGTACCAGGCTAACGCCATGTTGAAGGCCGAGGCATTCTGTTTACGGGCTGGATTACCAGTTCTGGCGGACGATTCCGGTTTAGAAGTTGACGCCCTAAAAGGTGCCCCAGGCATTCGCTCAGCGCGTTATGCTCCTACGCCAGGGGCAACAGATGCCGATCGGCGAAAGTTTCTGCTCGAACAATTAACCCCCATGCCTCGTCCGTGGACCGCGCGGTTTCGGTGCGTTATCGCCATCGCAACGCCCGGAAACCCTATGCAATTTGCGGAAGGTGTCTGTGAGGGGCAGATCATTCCTGAAGAGCGCGGAGTTGGGGGCTTTGGGTATGATCCGGTTTTCCTTGTGGAAAACTATTTACAAACTATGGCAGAATTAAATTTTGAGCAAAAAAATCAATTGAGTTATCGAGCACGCGCAGTTAAAGCGGCCTTACCAATGTTGTTCAAAATGATTGGGATGTAGAGAACTTACAAAAAATATTCGTGGTGCTGAAGAAAAGCCTGTAAAAATTCTGCTGTTTCTCTGGGGTGTTCTAACATAAATAAATGACCGGCCTGCGGGATGACCCGTAATTCCGCACCTGGGATTTTTTTGCTTAAGAGTTGAGCATAACGCAAAGGCGTCATGAGGTCACGCGCACCGGCAATGATCAGGGTAGGGTGTTGGACCTGTTCCAGGACCAAGCGCATGTCAAAGCGGGCACAGGCCAGAAAATCGCCACGCAAAACGCTTGGTCGTACTTCTATCAGACGCTTGAACACCTGTTCCACCAAGCGAGGGGGGGAATCAGGACTAAACGAAAGCGCCTTGATCTGGTTCAGGGCGGCTGAAACCATCGCAGGGTTGGTGAGATTCTCAAGAATGTCGTGGGGGACTTCGAAGGGGGAACCAAGGCCCAATAGACCCAGGCCTGCCACCCGAGTCGGGTTAGAGGCGGCAATATTCAAAGCAATTGCCCCCCCCATCGAATGACCCACTATAAACGCCCGATATTGACCGACGGATTCCATCCAAGATAGAACATGAGTGGCGTAGGCTGAGATGGTCTGTTCACCAAAGGCGTCGGATTTTCCATGCCCTGGAAGGTCCAACGCGTAAACAGTACGGCCTGGCAACCTTCGAATCTCATGCGGCCAGCTTAAGTGAGAGCCGCCTGCCCCATGAATCAACAGTAAAGGGGGGAGAGTTGTGGTGTCATTTTCATGAGCAAAGTAGTACAAACCGGCGGCAACAGGCATCGCTATTGGTTCCTGGAAAGCTGATAGAGATAGCGCCCTAAACCAAGCAAAAATCCGATCAGCCCCCAGATCGGAGTCACCTGTATCAAGGACGATAATTGTACAATGGTGAAATCAGGCCTACTATGACTATGCAAGCCAATCTTAAAAACCATCAATAAAACCCCAAGGGGGCCAACTCCAAGTCCTGCGAAAAAACCTAACCAGGCATATGTACGAGGTTTTAAGTTCCATCTGGATTGTAAAGTGAGCACTCCTAAGCAACATATCACGGCAGAAAAAATGGTTACCGCGGTAAAATTTACATCTTCTACGGGGAGCCAAAACAAAATCGCCCCCGCGACAAGAAACCAACACCAGCGCAAACGCCGTTGAAAAGCGTTCATGGCCTATGATCGGTGCAAAAGACGTTCGACCGCTTCCTCTGTCATCGGGATATAGACCTGGACACGGGTGCCTACCCCCGGTTTGGACTGGAGTTGCAGGACCCCATTTAAGAGTTCAGACCGCTCCTTAAGGTTTACCATCCCCAAACTTCCACGATTTTCGTAGGATGATTTTATTTTTTCCACATCAAAACCAATGCCATCATCACGTACTTCTAAGAGTGCTAATCCTTTTTGGGAGGCTTTAAGTCGCACCCAAATATGTGCGGCCTGGGCATGTTTTCGGGCGTTATTGACCGCTTCATCTGCAATATTAAAAATCACCCCTTGTTTTCCCATATCAAGTTGGGCTACGATATTGTCATCTACATCAATTGCAACCGCTTGCCCATATGTTTCTTGCATTTTTTCGGCCATGGCCTCCAGGGCGGCACGCAAACCTTTTGACTCGAGCACAAGGGGACGAAGGGTAAAAAGCATATGACGAATTTCTTTGGTCGTTTTACGCGCGAGGTCTTCAATTTTGAATAACTCTTCTGATGCTTCTTTCGGGTTACGTTCAATCAACCGGCGGGCGAAGTTGATCCGCATGGCTATAGCGGCAATGGATTGGGTCGGGCCATCATGTAAATCGCGGGCCAATTTTCGGCGGGTTTCCTCTTGAGTCTCAGCTAAACGTTCTTTTTCTTGGGCCAAGTCTTGATAAAGTCGGGCGTTTTGGATCGCGTTCATCGCCTGAACGGCCATGATTTCTAAGACCTCACAATTATCCTGTGAGAAAAAATCTTTGTCCGGGTGGGCAAAAAGCAAAACGCCATATACATCCAGGCCACTACGCAAAGGAATACAATAAGCCGATTTGCAAGCGCGGATAGCAACAACGCGCGCAATTTCGGGGTCTTGAAGAATCTCTTGCGACCGAGTGGATTCGCCTTTATTAATGGCTTCTCCCAACAAACCTTTTGTTCCCTGAAATGTGTTTCTCAAATCCGCATTGGTAAAACGCCGTGAAGTTTGTACAACCAATTCGTCTTGATCAAATAAAAGGACAGCACTTACTAAATTACTGGATGTCCCATTTTCATTTGACAATGCGGCCGAGCTTAAATCTAGGGCTGTGTCTAATAATTTTTCATAATTAAGGGTGTTACTCAAATCTGTGGACAGTTGATAAATTTTTTTCCACCGCAAATCCATCCAATTATCGGTTGTCCGTTCTTCGGTTTTATGACGCACTTTCCCCTTCCGCTTTCGCTGACCAAACATATAGCCAACCGCTAATCCCAAAATTAATAGCATTCCCCCACCTATTCCAAGAAATAGAATGTCATTTGTAAGAAGCGCTTGCAATAAATTAGCCATTCTCTATTTAACAGGCCATCTTAACAGGCCATCACATAAACAGGACGTAACCACTCATACAGAGTAGATAGTTCTGATCATTCCTATGATCTCTGAGTTATACAGCCGACTGAAACTTTGTCTTTCAAAGCAGGAATATCCTGTGGGTTGGGTTTACGGAAAATGAATGCTCTCTTTTGGTGACAACTCAATTTTGACCCATTTTGGGTGCATAATGCCATAATTAGCCCAAATACCCAAACGCAAAGATAATCATAACGTAACTACTTAACCAGGGCAGAGATTGGGGAGTTTCCTCTCTAGGCCTGAGCAGTTACATCATAACTTAAAATAATCAACGTGCAAAGAAAAAAGGTGTCCTGATGAGGACACCTTTTACCTATACTTTGTGGGCGCGGAGGGACTCGAACCCACGACCTCTTCAATGTGAATGAAGCGCTCTAACCAACTGAGCTACGCGCCCAAAAGCTTTTGCATTATAGCAGAGGCGTATAGCTTCGGCAAGATGAATTTAATGCGGCGTTTTCTTTTTTCGGGCGGTTTCTCTTTATGCCTGGGCAGTTACGATTAATCACCATATAAGTCGTCATCTTCTAAAAATTCCGGGTCAGAAAAACGCGCAAAAAAATCTGCCGCATATGCCGCTCGCAATTCAGGATCTTGAACATCCTGCAACAATTCCTGTGCCCACTTGGGGAATTTACTAATGTCGATGGTATCGCTGACCAATTGCTTTAAATAACTCCAGTCCAAGACGGTTTGGGTTGGTAGGGTGGGGGCATTTTCAATGATTTGAGACAAGTGGGTTTCTACTACATCGGGCAAAGGCTCGGGAAAGATAAAATCAGAGGGAAATTTTGAAAGATCGGGCGGACGATATTGGCGCGAGAGAGGGGTTGCGTTTTTTTCAAACGCCAATCTTTCTGGATCATATTTTCCCAAATAACGTTCGTAAAGCTGACCATCGCCATCAGGAGGAATCCAGGGGATAAGATGCTGATGATCTCTCCACCAACGAATTTCGATCCAGAACCGGCGAAGTTCTTGATCTTCAGGGAAACGGGCTCGGGTGAAATCCAAGACATCCATAGCCTCTCCGAAGAAACCTTTTTGGGCGTAATGATTGGCGATCCACAGGGACGCCCCCCGAAAGTTGTGAGCGCGCCGTATGGCTTCTTGAAAAATCGCCCAGGCAACTTCAGTGGCACGTTCAATCCCACTAAAGTAAGCTTGTGCCAATTGTTTATCACCCTGAGTCAACCAATCTTGAACGTCATGTATCGTTTCGTCAGGTTTTTCGTCTTCTTCGATGGCTAACTCCCGCAAATGTTGCCCTGACAAATAGTTAAATGAGAGTGCGCGGCGGCGCCGTTGTTGCCAGGGACGATCATCCCATTCATCGATCAGGCGGGAAATCGCTTTCCGATAGTTACGAATAATAGCTGGCTGGGAAAGGCCTTCCAATATCAATTCGGCGGCTTTGGTATTGCCTGGAAAGAGCGTCAAAATGTCAAAACAAATCCCGACCGCTTCTGAAGGTACTTCGTGAATATCTTGGAATTTTGCACGTGCTTGCTCCAACATACGCTTTTCATCTTGGGGGTTCTCAGACATGTCTGCTCCTGATAAAAGAAAAGCCCCCAACGAAAGGGGACTTTTCCGGGTTTTATAAGGGATGAACGCTCTTTAGGGGGAGATAAAATCCCACGGGTTAACCTTCGCACCGTTGAAAATGAGTTCAAAATGCAGATGTGGCCCACTAGAGTTACCTGTACTGCCAACGGTGCCCATTGAAGCCGCCTGGAAGATACTTTGTCCACACGACACATAAATGGAACTCAAATGAGCATATAAGGATTGCCAACCATTTCCGTGATCCAGCACAACCAGATTACCATAACCAAAATTACTCCACCCAGAATAAACCACGACCCCCGTATCAATTGCAAAAACAGGATTTCCAAGGGAACCGGCAATATCAATTCCATTATGGTTGGTTGCAGGGCTAAAGTCATAGCCTGAAATAAATCGTTCGGTTGTTGGCCAGACAAAAGCACCTGAACCTACCGCACCATCATAAACCTCGCCACAATACCCTGGCCCATAAGTTCTCGCAATGGCGGGGTCGCTTCGGGTAATAATCGGCGGGCCCCAATTGACAAACTCCCGTTTTCCGCCAGGAACAATCAACCAGGTACCAGGTGTCAACGATGGGTTGTCAAGATCAAAGGTATAGACATCCAGTTTATTTCCCGGGTATTCGACAATAGCTTCTGGATCAACACCATAAAACTCTGCAACCTTTTGCAAACTCTCCCCAGCACTCCACTGATGATAAATACCATCTATCGGTAAAACAAATAACTCTTGACCAGGGAAAAGATTGTGCGAATCATCATTAAGGGTTTCACGATTCCCCCACAAAATCGTCTCGGGCTTCAACCCGAATTTTTCAGCTATTCCAAAGACCGTATCCCCTTCTTGAACGACATAAATTTCCACATCGACACGTGGACGTTGGGGGATGGTTGTCCGCAATAATGCCAGACGAGGAATGCCACCTGAAAACAGATCAACCGTCACCAGCGCGGGCATTTCAGGGGTCAGAGGGGTGTTTTCCTGGTTGCTGGAAGGGGAGTCTTCTGCGGAAAAAGAAGCCGCAAAAACAGCCCGTTGAGGCAGTTCGATCTCTGCAACTTGGGCATTAAAGTAAAAATGCCGCATCCCCAGGATTACGGCAATGATTAATACAATCGCCAACAAATGTGTCCCTAAACGAACGGCTGGTTCAATAAAACCAATCTGGGATACTTGATTCCAGAATGATGTTTGGACCGTTGGACCCCGGTTTTCTGGGGTTACGGAAACTTCTGTTGGACTTGGGGTTTGATTATTGGGTTCGTCTTCTTCGGCGAGTGGATACTCGTCAGCAATGGACATGTTTCTCTCGAAAAATCAGTTGGGGTTGTTTTGTATCATTTTCAACTGATTAATTTTCATAATATCATTGACCGCGCGGGCAGTCAAGTCTACGGTTTCCCTACGGATGGTCTTTTACGCTCCAGAAAAAGACCTTTTCACAAGCGAAAACAGGGCATCCCGGCATTCGTCGATATAGCATGAAATAAGCGATTTAATGGCTCACCCCACGTGAAAATGCCCTCGTTCTATTTTTGGGCGCTAATTTCTATACGGGTTGAGACGTGGGGTTAACTTTTTTCAAGAGTAGGAAGGATGCCTACAAAGGGGATAGAGTAGTCGGGGTATAATACCCACTGGATATTTTTTGGAGGCTTTTGTGCAAGCATTTCTCTATCGGATTTTCAATGTTCGAAGTGGCGAGTTGGGCTTAGTGTTGGTTATGAGTTTGTTATTGCTGGGGAACACAGTCGCCCGACAGATGTCGGGAATTGTGGGCATTAGCGACCTGATCAATACGGGGGGTGTAAATCAAACTCTTTTGGTCAATTTGATTAACGGATTTTTGATTTTACTCACGGCCTTGCTCATTTCGCAAATCGTGGATCGGTTCAACCGCATCGAGCTCCTCAAGTGGACAAGTTTTTCCTTCGCGATGGTCTTCCTTTTACTGCGCGTGGTAAGCATGTTTAACGTCTCTGTCAAATTTACAGCGGCCTTGATCTACTTAATGTCACAACAGCAATGGCTGGTTTTTCCGATGTTTTTTTGGGTATTGGCCAATGATATTTTTGAAGTCTCCCAGGCCAAACGGTTGATCCCTGTGATTGGGAGTTGGAGTTTTGTTGGGAAATTGATCGGAATTGGGCTGACCCTCCTGCCAGCCTTATTTTTTCGCTTGGGGTGGCTCTCGAATGGTGAACTGACGCTTGAAATGGTGATGCTGGCGAATGTGACCTTTTATTTGCTTGCGTTTCTGTTAATTTCTGTTCAGTTAAAAAACATTAAAATGCGAGAGGCCAGCAAAGAAACCCCTTCGGTGCGGGAAAACTTAAATGAAGGTTGGCAATTTATTCGAGAAGTGCCTTCTTTTTCATATTTATTAATGGCCGTGATTGCGGTTAGTGCGTGTGATGTGATTTTAGAGTTTCGCTTTTTTGCCGCGGCGAAAGGTGAAATTCCAGATACGATTCAGTATAAAGAGTTTTACAGTTGGTACTTGTTGATCGCGGCGGTGGTCTCTTTTCTTATTCAAAGTTTTGTCACCGGCCGTTTGATGCAACGGATTCAAATCAAAAACTCGTTTTTAATTCAACCCCTGATCGCACTGGGGGCAACGAGCGCAATGCTTGCATCTCCGGGCCTTATTTCGGCCAGCATTTCATCGCTTGTGCTAAAAATCTCGCGCAACACCGTAGACGAAGCAACGCGAAAAGCCTATCAAGGCTTCGTACCCGAAGAACGGCGGGGACGTGTGGCCCTCTTTACGGATAATTATGCCCCAGCACTGGGCATGATCCTGGCTTCAGCGCTAACCGGTTTGGTGATTATTATCGGCCAACAAATGGCTTTTAATCTGGTTTTTTATTTTTATTTGGGTATCTCAGCTATCGCTTCATTATTTGCCCTTTGGGCTGTGCTCCGGTTACGAAAAGTGTACGAGAGCAGTTTTATGAACTGGCGTCTTAAACGGCGCAAACGTGCGGTAGAGGTTCTCAAAAAACTTGAATTTTAAATGAGGAGAAAATAAATTTATGGCCTCAAAATCCGCCCCCTCGCTCTCTCTAAAGTATGCTATTCCAGGGCTACTGGCAATGCTCATTATTATCGCGGTTTCATTAACAGGGTGGTTGGGATATGTGAACGGGGTGGATTCCGTTGAACTCCTCTCAACCCGCTTGGGCGAGGAAACGACCACCCGCATTGAAGAACACATCGCCGCGTTTGTGGAAGTCCCTTTTTTGTTCCACGAGCTTAATTTAGCCAATCTGGAATCGGGCGATGTAAGTCTGGCTTCTTTCGATCAAATGCGCGAATTATTTTGGAAAGAGGTTTTTGTCTCTGACTCAGTCCCCTATTTGTATTACGGCACCAAAGAGGGATACTTTATGGGCATCGATACTCAGTTTGGCGGTTTAGGAGGGGAACCCGTATACAAAATTCGCAGTGCGGAAACCGAACCCAATCGGGTCACTTACGATCTGTCCGAGGATGGCGTTCCGCTGGAAGAAGTATCCTCCAGCGAATATGATCCGCGCGCACGACCCTGGTATCAAGCCGCCATCGAAGCTGGGGAAATGACATGGTCACCTATTTATGGGTTCTCCTCATTTCCCGTTTTGGGAATTTCGCCTGTCGCCCCAGTGAAGGACCCACAAACCGGCGAAATCATTGGTGTGTTGGGCATTGATTTGACCCTGGGCGAATTGAGTGAGTTTTTACACAGCCTGGAAATTAGCACCAACGGCGCGGCCTTTATTTTTGAACGATCTGGCACGATGGTGGCAACCTCTTTGGAAGAACCCCCGTTCAAAACCGATGAAGAGGGCAAACCCGAACTACTCCCCGTGACGGAAAGCACGTCACCCCTCATCCGCGAAATAGCCAATCATTTATTAGATGAGTCTGGCAGTTTTGAAAACATCGAGGGTAGACAATTCAGAGTCTATGAAACGGAAGTCGAACGGTATTTTATTCAAGTTACCCCCATTACCGATGACCACGGCCTCGATTGGCTCAGCGTTGTGGTCATTCCCGCAAGCGATTTTATGGAGGCGGTGTACGACAACCTGCGAAACACCTTCATTTTAGGGGTTACCGTTATGGTGATCGCGACCATAGCAGGGTATATTCTGGCATCCTACATTATCAGCCCGGTCTTTGTGGTCACCGATGTAGCCGCCTCGATTGAAGAATCCAAATGGGAACTGGAACCGCTCGATAAGATTGCCGGGCGCTCCGACGAAGTGGGACAACTGGCCCGGGTTTTCCGCGGGATGGCCCAGGAGGTCCGCACGCGCGAGCGGCAACTCAAACAGCAAATCCGCGAATTGACCATTCAAATCGACCAAACGAAAAAGGAAACCCAGGTTAAAGAGATTGTCGACTCCGATTTCTTCCAAGATTTGCAAGTCCGTGCAGAAAAACTCCGCCGTACTCGCCGCAAACCGGACGAAGGCGAAGCAGAAAATTCGTGAGGCAACCGTCCACAAGCCCGCCCTGAACGGAGAGGCCCGAACTAAGCAAGCAGAGTGGGAATCAAGTGGTGGCTGGGGACCAACGCCGGGCGGTTGGCGAGAATGTTTGTTTCGGAGTACCCCGCGAGGGTGTGGTTTGGGGTGAGACCGTGTCCGAAAACGGCATACGGAATGGGATCGGGCAGGTGGCGTCCGGTTTTGCAAACGGTATAGTGATCGGGGATTAACAAGATCCGGAATGGGTCCCCGCGGGCTTCCAGCGTGTTTAACAACGGGCTGACAATGTGCCGATCAATTTCTTCGAGCGCCTGCACTTTCCCATCCAGGTGATGCAGATGGGCTTCTTCGTCGGGGGCGTTACAATGAATCAGACACATGTCCACCTCTTCCAAATGTTGCAGGGCGGCCTCAAGTTTTGCGGGCAGATTGGACCCCAAATACCCCGTTGTGCCGGGCGGGATGAGGGCTTTTCCCCCCAATGAAACCGCCATGCCGTATAGAAAACTCAACGCGGTCACGGTAAACGAGGCATATGGCATGGCCGGAAATTGGCGCATCCGGCTTTGGCCCCAGGGCCAGAGCATCCATTTTCCACGGGGGGTTGGGCGGGCAGATTGAAAAATCAGGTCTACCAGGGGTTTGTAAAGGTGGCCCTGGTAACTGGGCAAAATGGTTTCCAAGCGTTCGCCCACATTTTCGTGTGGCTCGGAAAGCGCAAGGGCGCTTTCTTTTAAAGCCCATTCCCGAAAGACCAACACATTTCGATAGCTTAAATCGTGGTGGATTTCCACCCCTGGCGGAAGATCAACTTCCTGCAAATAGGCCAACGCCTCGGTATCTTGAATCTGGTTGGCTGTAAAATCGAGCAGGGTCCCATTTTCGCTGACTTCGACAATATTGCATCGGCTCACCAAATCCCGCGGGCCAATCGGCACCCCTAATGTTACCGCTTCAAAAATCGACCGGCCCAAGGGGAAAAAGTCCGGCGGGTGATATCCATAAATGCCCAATAACCCCACCAAACTCCCCAGGGGTAACCCCCGGTGCATCGTTTGGGTCAGGCCCACCCGCCCACCGGTCACCAAACGATCCATGCCGGGCGTCTGAGCATATTCCACGGGCGAACGTGCCCCCAACTCAGGGTAACGCCAATCGCACATCCCATCGGGAACGACAACAATTAATTTCATAGTTTGATTGTTTTTACGCTTGTTCAAAGGGGTAACACTCGCTTCCTACTCTGGGTGAATAGGTACGCTTGATTTTACAACAGGTTAAGGTTTAAGGTTTCTCACCGGGCACATGCTTTCAGCACAATTTTTATTTTGTATCTCTAAACTTCTCCTTAATCTTCAAGTGATACAATTGCCCGCCATGAGCACAAAACGCCTGAGTCAAATTGGCTTAATCCTGGTCGGGATGATCCTCCTTGCAATTCTCGTTTACCAAATCCCCGCCGTTAACGAACGTCTTTCCTGGCGTCTCGAAACCACGCGGGTTCTGATTGCCCGATTGTTGGACCCAGTTGAAGCCGCCCCGACACCGCTCCCCACCCCCACCCCCGCCGTCACCGCCACCCCCACGCTCACAGCAACCCCCTCATCCACCCCCACCCTCGTTCCAACCGCCACCCCGTGTCCAACCGCGACCTTTACCCCCAGCCCTACCCCACTACCCGTCTCTGTCCTGCTTCCCCCGCCCGCATGGGCCAAACAAACCGCCAACAACTGCGGCCCCGCCACCCTTTCCCTTTACCTCCAAACCTACCAATGGGAAGGCGACCAATTCGACATCAGCGAGGTCATCAAGCCCAAAAATGATGACAAGAACGTCAATGTCGAAGAACTGGTCTACTACGTCCGCAACAATGCCGGATGGCTCAACATAGATTTCCGCGTAGGTGGCGACCTGGAAATGCTCAAGAAATTCCTCGCGGCGGGCATCCCGCTCATGGTCGAAGAAGGCTATTTCGGCACCGAATATTACTGGCCCAACGATGACGGCTGGCTTGGGCACTACCTCCTCGTCACCGGATATGATGACACCACCCAAATGTTTACCGTCCAAGACTCCTACCTCGGCGCAAACCGGCAAATCGAATACGCCAAACTGGACGAAGGCTGGAAAACGTTCAACCGGGTTTTCATTTATTCCTACTTGCCCTATCAAGAAGACACCGTCCGAACCATCCTCGGCCCCCACTGGGACGCCGACTACAACCGCCAGTACGCGCTGGAAGTCGCCCAGGCCGATACCCTCACCAACCCGCAAGATGCCTTTGCCTGGTTCAACGTAGGCAGTAACCTCGTCTACTTTGAACGCTACACCGAAGCCGCCCAGGCCTACGACATGGCCCGGCAGATTGGCCTCCCCCAACGGATGTATCGCTACCAGTTTGGCCCCTTTTTCTCCTACTTCCACGCCAACCGCATTGAAGAACTGATGGCCGTCACCAAATACGCCTTACAAATCACCGACAACTCCGAAGAAGCTCTGCTTTGGCAGGGGTGGGGCCAGTATCGCGAAGGAGATACCGCCGCCGCCCTCGCCAGCTTCAATGCCGCCCTCGCCGCCAACCCCTTCTACACCGATGCAGAATATGCCATCAACTTTATCAATGGTGGCGGATAAACCTAATTCCTCCACCCCATAACCGTCCCCCCATCATGCACACAATCTGCGTTTTTTCCGGCTCTTCCGACAAAATCCCCCCCTTTTACGTGGACGCCGCGCTCGAAATGGGGCGCACCCTCGCCACGCGCGGGGTCCGCATCGTGTACGGTGCGGGATGCACCGGCCTGATGGGCGCGGTCGCCGACGGGGCCCTCGCCGCGGGCGGAGAAGTGATTGGCGTCATCCCTGCCTTTTTCAACACCCCCCAACTTGTCCACAAAAACCTGACCGCCCTCGAAGTGGTCGATACGATGCACACGCGAAAAGCGCGGATGGCTGAACTCGCCGAGGGCTTCATTGCCCTACCCGGCGGATTTGGCACCTTCGACGAGCTTTTTGAGATCATCACTTGGGCACAAATCGGCCTGCACCAAAAACCCATTGGCTTACTCAATACGCAAGGTTATTACGATCCCCTGATCACCCTCGTGGACCATGCGCGTGAACATGGCTTCATCTACTCCGAACACCGCCAGTTATTCACCTACGCCGATCAACCCGAAGCCCTCTTCACCGCCATGACCAATCACACCCTCCCCGCCGGGTTAGCACGCTGGGTCACGCGCGAAGAATAGCCCCCAGCCCCAAACGCCCATGCGTATTTCCTCCCCAGATATCGAAAATGCCGATATAGCGCAAATGCTCATAAACGAGTAAACTTACGCCACAATCACCTCTTTGGAGTCTTGCATGAAAGACCTGATCAAAAAACTTGTTGAAACCACCGGCCCCTCCGGGTACGAAACCCAAGTGCGCGAACTCGTCCACGCTGAAGTTCAAAGCCTGGCCGACGAAATTTACACAGATGCGCTAGGCAACCTGATCGCCCGCAAAGCCGCC
>JABWBV010000664.1 GCA_013359445.1 Anaerolineales bacterium
CCTGACATGCAAAAATCCCCTGCCCCTTTGCTTCAACGGCTGTTTGAAGCGGTGTGTTATTCAACTTGAAAGGTTCAATTTGGATAAAGTCCAGCTAAGGGAACGTCAAAAATAAATTCCCGCTTTTGCATGGAAGGGTAACTACTCAAAGATTAGCCCGGAAAAAGGGTAAAAGGGGAGGCAAATCCCCTTTTACCCTTTTTTCGGGGAAGTTTCCTCTCCACTGAGCAGGTTCAACTCTTTTTTGGAAAAAACCTATGCTTATGACTACCAATACCCTTTGGACTCCCGTTGTCTCAGAAAACCTGGCCGCGCTCGCCGATTTATCGGCAACCGACGCACAATTACTCGTCGAATTAGAAACGTTTGCAATGGCTATTGCCCCTGCTTTCCAAAATGCAGTTTTTTCCCGTCTCGGGCCATATCTCCTTTACGTATCCCCGATGGAGTACGAATTGGGCAAAAACGCCCTCGAAAAGTGGTTTATCCACCTCTTTCGCAACGCCCAAACCGCGGGGAAATCCTTCCCCCGGGAATCATCCCGGACTTCCACGCCCCCTCTGCATCGTAAATCGGGCATCCCCCTTCGCTACCTGTTTTGCCTGCAAGAAGTAATTTTTCTCTACGGCAAACGCGTCACGCTCAATAGCCACAACCCGGAACGCGCCTTCTCTGCTTTTCAAAAAGTTTTGGGGCTAGAGTTCGCCTTCAATCAGGTTTATGAAGAACTCTACATTTCCCATTTATCCGAATTAATGTTGGATGACTGATACAACGCATCAAAGATTCAACCAACAAACCAACTAACCACCATGCACATACTCGTAACGAATGATGACGGGGTAAACGCCCCAGGGCTATTGGCGCTGGCCCAAGAAATGCGCCGTTTAGGGGAAGTGAGCATCCTCGCCCCGGATCGAAACTGGTCGGGCGGGGGGCACGTCAAAACGTTGGGACGCCCCCTCCGCGTCCACACGGTCACCCTGGCTGATGGCAGTCAGGCGTTTGCAAGCGATGGAGCACCCTCAGATTGTGTGGCGCTGGCAACTCTCGGTTTTTTCAAAAAGAAAGTGGATCTCGTCGTCTCTGGCATTAATCCCCAGCCCAACCTGGGGCACGATGTCACCTACTCCGGCACGGTCACGGCGGCGATGGAGGCGGTGATCTGGGGGATTCCGGGGTTGGCGTTTTCGCTGGCGTCGGAAAAAGATCACCTGGCCGACCTGGATTATTACCCGTCGGCGCGCCTGGCCCGCCAAATCACCGAAAACGTGATGGAACACGGGCTGGCCCACGGAATCCTGCTAAATGTCAATTTCCCTTACCTGCCAGAAAATGCGATCAAAGGTATGCAAATTACCCGACAGGGCTTGCGGGTGTATCGCGACCGCTTAGACCGCCGCGTGGACCCGCGCGGGCGGGATTACTACTGGATCGGTGGGGACGCCCCGACCGGGTTGCCCGAAACCGGGACCGATATCGGGGCGCTGGCAGAGGGCTATGTTTCTATCACCCCACTTCAACTCGATTTAACAGCCTATGGGGCCATGACCGGCATCGAAATGTGGGTAGAACCGGCGAGTCTTGCTGTGGAAGTCGCATAAAGGGAAGTACACAAACAGGGAGAGTTTAGCCTAAAAAAAGGTTGAAAGGGAGATATACCTCCCCCTTTCAACCTTTTTTTTGAAAGTTCGTCGTGAGGCGTTCCAGTGCCGCACGACGAACGAAAAACCCTTAACTTTTTGTTAACGATTTATTGACTACCTGTTAAACCCAACAGGGGGTTCTGTTAACTGTCCAAAGCTATGATTGCGGGATATGGCTGAAAAAATTCTCGTTGTCGAAGATGATGTGACCCTACAGGAAACGTTGGCATATAACCTGGCCCGCCATGGGTATGATGTCAACGCGGTGAGCGATGGTGAAGCCGCCTTGGAAACGGCCAGGCGGTATCACCCGGATTTGATCGTGCTAGACATTATGTTGCCGATCATGGATGGGTTTGATGTCTGTCGTATTCTCCGACAGGAAATGATCACCCCGATCTTGATGCTAACCGCGCGAGATGACGAAATTGATCGGGTGCTGGGGCTGGAAATGGGGGCGGATGACTATCTGACCAAACCTTTTTCGATGCGTGAATTGATGGCACGCGTGAAAGCGCTCCTCCGCCGGGTGCAATTAGACCGCAATGATTTTCGTACGGACCTTCAGCCCGCCAAAGAAAAGACCGAAGACAATATTTTGCTCTTCCAAAACCTTGCCATCAAACTCAAACGGCGCGAAGTGACCCTGGAAAATAGCGCCATTCCCCTCAAACCCAAAGAATACGAACTACTGTTGTTTTTAGCCCGGCACAAAGGGCAAGTGCTTCCGCGCGATTTAATCCTGGATCGCGTCTGGGGCTGGGATTTTACAGGAGGCAGTCGCACCGTGGATGTTCATATTCGATGGTTGCGCGAAAAAATCGAAGCTGACCCGGCCACGCCGGAACGGATCGTAACGGTGCGGGGGATCGGGTATCGGTTTGACGGATGAGGATAAAGCCAGGCAAAAGGGATATTTATCCTGCTTGCTCTTAAATTTTCGTTAACGAACGTTTGACCTCTCATTAACACGAAGGAACGGTGCTGTTAAACAACCCGCGCTATGATGCCTTTCAACATTTGAAACTCTTTAAAACTGGAGAAAATTTTTATGAAAAACCTTATGTACCGCTTGTTTGTAGCTTTAATGCTACTCTCCGTCCTTGTGACGGCCTGTGCTCAGCCTACGGCTGAACCCCAAACCGCAACCGAGGCCCCGACCGAAGAGGTCGCCGAAGTTGAACCCACCGAAGCCCCAGCGGCTGAACCCACCGAAGCCGCCAGCGAACCCGCCATGGAAGAACTGCCCATGGTAGACCCCGCCGCCGTGACGGGTGACATCGTGAGCGCTGGCTCCTCCACCGTCTTCCCCCTGGCCGAAGCCGTCGCCGCCCAGTTTGAAGACGAAGGCTACACCGGCAACTTGACCATCGACTCCATTGGTTCCGGGGCTGGTCTCGAACGCTTCTGCGTTACCGGCGAAACCGACATCGCCAATGCCTCCCGCGCCATCAAAGACAGCGAAGTTGAATCCTGCCGCGCCATTGGCCGCGAACCCCTCGAATTCCGCGTAGGCACCGATGCCCTGGCTGTAGTCGTCTCCGCCGAAAACGATTTTGTCACCGACCTGACCTTTGAACAACTCGCCGCTATCTTCTCCGGCACCGCCGCCACCTGGGCCGATGTCGACCCCAGCTTCCCCGCCGAAGCCATCCAACTCTTCTCCCCCGGCACCGACTCCGGCACCTTTGACTACTTCGTTGAAGAAATCTTCGACGAAGACCCCACCGGCATCCAGAATGCTCCCGGCATCCAGCTCTCCGAAGATGACAACGTCCTCGTCCAGGGTGTGCTCGGTAGCCCCTATGCCATCGCTTACTTCGGCTATGCCTACTACCAGGAA
>JABWBV010000665.1 GCA_013359445.1 Anaerolineales bacterium
AGAAATACTGCCAATACAACCCCACCGCGATGATGTAACACACAATCGTCACAAAAAACGGCCAACCGAATCCACTCTCCACCTGCAACATCCCGCTCAAAGACGGACTAAACGCCCACCCGAAATTCCACGCCATGCTGGTCAGGCTCGCCACCGTCGCCCGCGATTCGGGGTCAACGTGTTCCATCACAAACGTCTGGTACACCGGGTTACTCATATTCATCAACGCCACGCGGACGTAATAGGCACTCGCGCTCAGCCAAAACCACGGCGAATACCCCAAAATGATCAAAAACGGGATCGAAAGCGCCTGCGTCACCACCACGACTTGAATTTTGCCATACCGCTCCGCAATCGGCGGCGCAATCAGCATCCCAATCCCCATCGCCAGCGACCCCCACGCAAACAACGCCCCAATCGCGCCATCGGACTGGTGATGCACAGTGCGGAAAAACACATTCATAAACGGCATTACCATCCCCGCCCCAATCGCCGTCATCAACAGGGGCAAAACCAACCGCCCCAAAAGGGATCGCTCCTTCCAAAAGTAGGACAACGGCGCGAACATCGTGCCGGCCTCTTTTTCCCCGCCCTTGAACATGCGTCGCAACCCGAACAGGGGCACCAACCCCAACATCGCCAGCACACTGACCGCCCCCAGCGCCCACCCGTAGGCCGTGCTACTCGTCGCCTCCACTCCCAGCCCCCCCCCCAACCACGCGGGAAGATACCCCCCCAGCCAGTTCCCAATGAACCCCGCCAGCGTGGACATCCCAAAGCTAAAACTAAACAAGTACGTGCGTTCTTCCTCGCCGCTATTTTCCATCAAAAACGGCGCTGTCGTCACCGCCCCCAGACTTTGCGCCATCCCCAACAGCACATTCATCACATAAAACAACCCCACCGACGGCCACAGCACCATCGCCATCACAGATACGCTGGTCATAATCCCGCTCAACAGCAACGACCATTTCCGCCCCAGCCGGTCAGCCAGATACCCAATCGGCAGGGCCACGATGAGCGCACTCAAGTTATTCGTTGTGATCAACTGCCCCAACAGCGATTCATCGTATCCCAGGCTCAGTACATAAAAATTGAACAACAGCCGGAACACGCCAAACGCCGCCCCTGCCAGCATCACATTAATTAAATACAACCGGGCATTGCGTTGAAACGCGCCGATCCGGTTGGCATACGTCGTCAAAGTTTGGCCGAGTTTTCGGCCAGAAAGTTGGATATTCATTTGTCCTCGTTATGGGAAGAAGGAATTGGGAATCAGGAATTGGGAATTGGGAATTCATCGCTGATTCCCCCTTCCCGATTCCTTCTTCCTTTTTCCTGATTCCCCCTTCCTTCATCCTACTTATCACTCATCACTTATCATTCATCACGCCACATACGGCGGCCTGCCCGAAATCTCCTCTCGTTTGGGAGCCTCGGCCACGCCCAGGTAGCGGCGCAGTTGCAAATACATTTCTGTAATCCGGCTCGTGCGGGCGGCGTAACGCTTGTCGCCTTTGCCATAGCTGAAGTACACCAACCCCGCCAGACGCAGTTGATTCAGGTGGTGGATCACGGTCGGGGCGCGGAGGCGGAGGGTGGCGGCAAGTTCGGTGGGGGTTTGGGGTTTTTCTTCCAGGTAGTGCAGAATCCGCAGACGGGTGGGATCGGCCAGGGCTTTGAGGGCGTTGTACAACGCGTCGGGCACGGCCTCCCCCGGCACGAGGGCGTAATCCGCCGGGCGTCCGCCAAAGATGAACAGGCTCTCGGCAGGATTCAACTTGAACAGCACAATTAACGGGGCGAGCCAAAACGACGGGATCATCACCAGCTTCGAGGTCGGGGGCACCTGATCAAACTGCACCCCCTCCGAGAGTTCTTCGAGCAGTTCGGGCAGAGCAAGTTTTCCGGCCAGGGCTTGCGCGCGGGCGATGGATTCTTCCAGCGCAGGGGTAATGCGGGCCTCTTCTTCGGCAAAAAACACGTTCGCATACGCTTTGAAGGCGTCCAAAGATTGTTCGCCAAAACTCACGGAGTCCGCCCACAACCCCAGCATCATCTCCAATTCACTGGTGGAGGACTTGTTGTACCCCGATTGTTGCCAGTGTCCCAAAATAATATCTCGGTCACCCGGCATCCACTGCCCCCGGTCGGCAACTTCAAACAACACATCCCGGATCGGCGCGGGGACTTCGCCCAAGTTCATCATCGCGGGCAGGCGATCTTTGACCGGGAGCGCGGCGTACGTGTCGAGCACAGTTTTCATATCCCGCGGCGCGGGGAGCGTATGCACCCAGGGAAACGCGGCCAGAGTATGTTCGGCGGTGCGTTCGAGGAATTCCCGTGCCCCAGCGGGGAGCCGCGTCCGCACGCCTTTCGCCCACGCCCCGCGCAAACCGAACCGGTCCGGGTCGTGGAGGACGTGCAAACTGGCAAAACAGTCGTAGCCGGTGGCCCATTCCCATTGCAGGGTGGGGGGGGAGAGGGGGGAGGAAAGTGTCGTCGTCATAGGGGGAGGGGGAGGAGTAAATAGGGTAGATAGGGTAAATACGATTATACCTGTTGTACCTTATCTACCTTGTCTACCTTATTTACCGTATCTACCATATCTACCGTATTTACCGCATCTACCATCACATCATGATCCGGCATCATCTCTTCCACATTCCGCACCGCCGGGAACAGATACCCGCCCAGGCCGACGAGTGCACCGAACACGCCGCTGATCACAAACATCAACGCCATCCCCGCGCCGGGGCCAGTCCCCACCAACCCGCCGAACACCCCGGCCAGTACGCCCCCTTCCGCCATCGCCGGTTCAAACAATGCGTCGGCCAACGGGCCTGCGGAGAGCATCGCAATCGGGGACGAAATCTGTGCAATCAGCCGCCGGACGGCAAACACGCGGCCTTGAATATCCGGCGGCACTTTGGACTGCCAGATCGCTTGATTCGACCCGTTCAACACGGGCAATACCAACCCGTTCATCACCCCCGCGGTCGCCCACCAAAACAGCGTGCGCCCAATCCCCATCGGGAGACTGCCCAGCAGACTGATCAAAATCATCCCGCCCAGCACGCCATTTACCCGTCGCTTGGGACCGCCCCACAAACTGAGCAACAACCCCCCGGCCACGCCCCCCACCGCACCGATAGATTGAGCACTGCCCAACACCAGTTCATTGTTACCCGTACGCGCCAGGATCATCGGAACGAACAGGGTAAAGCTGAACGAGGCGATCAAGTTGATGAAAAAGAACACCAACTGCAACCCCAACAAACTCGGACGGGCGAAGATGTACGTGAAACCAAACATCGACTCCTTCCACAAACTCCCCCGCGCCGCCTGCCCCGACAGGGGACAGCGAGAGGAGACCGCCGATGGTGACCGAGCTCATCGCCCGCAACCGCGCCTGGTCGGCCTCGCGCCGGGCCGAGGAGCCGGGCTATTTCGCGCGCCTGGCGACCCGCCAGGCGCCCGCC
>JABWBV010000070.1 GCA_013359445.1 Anaerolineales bacterium
TCCACGACCGGGATGATCCAGAACATGCCGGGGCCTTGCAGTCCGTGGAATTTGCCGAAGCGCAGGACGACCGCTTTTTCCCATTGGTTGGCGATCTTCAACGCAAACAGAAAATAGCTAGACAACAGCAGGGTGATGGCGAAGTAAACGCCAATGATCCCATCGTTGATCCCCGCCATATCCATCCAGATCGCGCCAAAAATACAAATCAAAAACACCATCCCCGAAACGGTTGCCGCCACCCCGTTGATGCGCGGGTTGACCGAGACCGTGGTAGAACGGGTTCTCAGGTTGCGTCCAAGTAAGGCAGTATTTGCAGACATTTTATTCTCCTTATTATTTCAAAAATCCAGATACTTCGTACTCAGGCCAGACCCTAAAGGTTTTGTTTGCAAGAGATGAATGCGGAAAAACGTGCTGTGTTTGCAAATGCGTTCCTGAATTCATCGAGAAAAACCTTTAGGGTCTGAGTAGTTACGATACTTCATCCAGGGCGGGCGGGGTTCCATTCGCCCAGGTTCCAATTTTTTCGGCAAAAATCTTTTGGGCTTCCTGTGGAGAAAAGCCCAACTCAAACACAGCTCGAATATAGCGTTCCGTCAACCGAACCAGGTCTTCGTGCCGGAGCTTTTCGGTTGCCTCGGGTGAAGGCGGGTCAAGAATGTATGTTCCGCGCCCGTGTTGGGTGGAAATGATGCCAGCCTCATCCAAAATCCGATACGCGCGGGCGACCGTGTTGAAGTTCACCCGCAAATCCGCGGCGACCTGCCGAACGGTGGGGAGTTGGTCGCCCGGGCTGAGGGTTCCGGTGGCGATCATGTGTTTAATCTGTGCCACCAGTTGCTCGTAAATCGGATCACCGGATCGAAAATCCAGTTTGAGGGTCAAATCATTCATGGTGTATTATTGTATCATTGTATATTTGTATTATTGTATGACGCCTTTTTCGGAAAGTCAAGAGGGTTCGTGGCGAAAAAAGAGACGGACGATGTACATCGTCCGTCTCTTTTTTTCGGCGGTCTCAATTTACTTGGCCCATTATTTGGCCCGTTCCCCCCATCGCTGGGCAAACTTCAAAATCCGCTTCTGGATATACCAGATTCTCGGATCGGCCTTGTCGTGTTTTTCCTTGAGCAACTTCATCGCGGCTTCCGCGGTGTACCCCTGCCCGATCAGAATACTCGCCGCCATCGCCACGGACCGGTGCCGTCCGCCAAAACAATGCACAAACACCTTCCCGCCCCGCGCGATTTCATCGAGGGCCGCGCGGGTGCCCTTTTCTAAAATGTGAATCGGGATCGGGAGCAGAGGGTGATCGAACGTCCGAAAATGCAGGGTGTAGATCGGTTCAGGGTGTGGGTCGGCGTGCGGGCGTTGTTCAAACCGCATATTGATCACATAGGTGATGCCCAAGGCGCGCAAACGGTTGTAATCTTCCGGCTCCGGCGTGGTGCCGAGGTAAAGGGTGGGGGTTATTGGAGAGCAGTCCATGCGGGCAATCCTAACATATCTCCTTTATATCCATGTTAAAATCCAGTTATGGAAACCCTCACCTCCACCCTCGACCTCAAAGATTATCACTTTCGCCTCAACGCCGACCACAACCGCGCCCTCGCTGATGAACTGCGCCAACGCCTGACCACCGTCCGCGCGGGGGGCGGGCAAAAATACCGGGAACAGCACGAATCCCGCGGCAAGCTCTTCGTCCGGGATCGGATTGATCGCCTGCTCGATCCGGGGTCGCCCTTCCTGGAACTCTCCGCCCTCGCCGCGTGGGGGATGTACGATGAAAAGGCGCACAGCGCGGGCGTGGTCACCGGCATCGGGCGGGTCGCGGGGCGCGAGGTGATGATCGTGGCGAACGACGCCACCGTCAAAGGTGGCTCGTACTACCCCCTCACCGTCAAAAAACATCTCCGCGCACAGGAAGTGGCCGAACAGAATCATCTCCCGTGCGTGTATCTGGTGGACAGTGGCGGCGCGTTCCTGCCTTTACAGGATGAAGTGTTCCCCGACAAAGACGACTTCGGGCGGATTTTTTATAACCAGGCGCGGATGAGTGCCAAAAAAATCCCCCAAATCGCCGCGGTGATGGGCAGTTGCACCGCGGGCGGGGCATATATCCCCGCGATGAGTGACGAGGCGATCATTGTGAAGGGGAATGGCACGATCTTTCTCGCGGGGCCACCGTTGGTCAAAGCGGCGACAGGCGAAGATGTCAGCGCCGAAGACTTGGGCGGGGCGGATGTCCACACCCGTCTCTCCGGCGTCGCCGATCACTTTGCCGAAGACGATGATCACGCGCTGGAACTGGTGCGGGGGATTGTGGAAACGTTAGGCGACGGGGGACGGGGGACGGGGGACAGGCACCACTCGGTCTCCGGTCCCCCGTCTCCGGTCGAACCCCCGCTTTACCCCCCCGAAGAAATCTACGCCGTCCTCCCCCGCACCTTCCGCGAGGCCTACGACGTGCGGGAGATCATCGCCCGGTTGGTGGATGGGAGCCGGTTCCGGGAGTTTAAGGCACGGTACGGGACCACGCTCGTGTGCGGGTTCGCGGCCATTCACGGCTACCCGGTCGGGATTCTGGCGAACAATGGGATTCTGTTCAGCGAGAGCGCGATGAAAGGGGCGCATTTCATCGAATTATGCGAACAGCGCGGGATTCCGCTCTTGTTTTTGCAGAACATCACCGGTTTTATGGTTGGGCGGCAGTACGAGGCGGGGGGGATTGCCAAAGATGGGGCGAAGATGGTGCACGCGGTGGCGAATGCGAGTGTGCCCAAACTGACCGTCATCATCGGCGGATCGTTTGGGGCGGGAAATTACGGGATGTGCGGGCGGGCGTACAACCCCCGCTTCCTCTGGATGTGGCCGAACGCCCGGATCAGCGTCATGGGCGGGGAACAGGCCGCGAGCGTGTTACTGACCGTCAAACAGGATCAGCTCGCCCGCGAAGGCAAACCGCAAATGTCCCCCGAAGAGGCGACCGAATTCATGCGCCCGACGCTGGAAAAATACGAACACGAAGGTAGCCCCTACTACTCCACCGCCCGCCTATGGGACGATGGCATTCTCGACCCCGCGGAGACACGCGATGTGCTGGGGTTGGCACTTGCGGTGGTGGCGCAAGCGCCCCGTGAGGAGGGGGGATTTGGGGTGTTCAGGATGTAGCGGCTCTGGCTTCCATGGAGCATTTTACAAACCATCATTTTCGACATAAAAAGTAACCAATGAAACGATTAACCTTAATCTTACTTTCCCTCATGATTTTGCTGGCCGCCTGCGGCCCAGCCCCCGCGCCGACACCCGTTCCCAACGCGTTGTTCGTTGACCCCAAAACGTCGCTCGGCCCCATCAGCCCCTATTTGTTCGGCACCAACTACGGCCCCATGCACGCGGTGGCGCTGGAGGTGATGCCGTTGGTGGAGAGCGGGGGCTTTACGGCGTTCCGTTTTCCCGGTGGGGCGTGGACGGACGAGGTGGACATGAAACCTTTTCAGATTGACCAGTTGATAGCCTTTGCCGGACAGGCCGGGGCGATGCCGACGATCAGCGTGCGCCTGTTGGACGGGTTGCCGGAAACGGCGGCTGATCTGGTGCGCTATACCAATCTCGAAAAGAAGTACGGGGTGGAATATTGGAGCATCGGAAATGAGCCGTCCATTTATACCCAACTGGGACAGGCCACTTACGATTACACCACGGAAAACCTCAATCGGGATTGGCGCGCCATTGCCGAGGCGATGAAAGCGGTGGACCCAACCATCAAACTGATGGGGCCGGAAATCCACCAGTGGAACGATAGTCTGGAAACCACCCCGAAAGATTCTGCGGGGCGCGATTACATGATCGAATTCCTCAAGGCGAATGGCGATTTGCTGGATGTCGTCACCGTACACCGGTATCCCATGCACTCCCCCTCCAACGGGCCGGTCACCGTTCAGCAGTTGCGCGAGAACACGAGAAAATGGGCGGGCGAAATCGCGTATCTGCGGTCGGTGATGCGAGAGATTTTGGGCAAAGAATTACCGATCGCCATCACGGAACTCAATTCCGACCCGAGCAGTGCCCAATTGCAGGAAGTTTCTCCCGACACGTTCTACAACGCGATCTGGTACGCCGATGTGTTGGGGCAGTTGATGGATGCGGATGTTTTTATGGTGAATCAGTGGGTGTTGTCGCAACGCAGTACCGGTTTGGGGCTGTTTCAAGGGACGGCGGTCCGCCCTTCGTATTACGTTTTCCCGCTGTACAAGAACTTTGGCAGTGAACAGGTTTATGCCGCTTCCGGCGTAGCAGATGTGGACATCTTCGCCGCCAAACGGGAAGACGGGGCACTGACGTTGATGGTCATCAACCTGTTGGATGTGGAACAGTCCCTTCCGTTGCAGGTGGAGGGTTTAGAACTAACCGAGGCAGAAGTCTGGCGGTTGGATGCCACCCATAACGCCGAAAACCTGGGGACACAGGCTATCTCGGATGGAAGTGTTACCCTTCCGGCGCAGTCCGCGACGCTGTTTATCATCCACTAAGTTTCGAGTATCAAAAAAACAAGGAGCACAACTCCATAAATTTAGCTAAATTTATGGAGTTGTGCTCCCTACTTTTACGCAAACTCGCTTTCTTCATCATCAACTTCTACTTTTTCCCCCGTCCCATTCACATCCCGCCCCAACACTACCAACGTAATATCATCAAACTGCGCCGCCTCACCGATGAACGCTTGCACGGACTCGATGATGATGGTCTGTAACTCGTGCGCGCTACTGCAATCGGCGTTGGCGCGGGCAACATCCAACAGCCTTTCTTCCTGGAAAAATTCGCCATCCTCGTTTTGCGCGTCGGGGATGCCATCGGTGTAGAGGACGAGGACATCGCCCGGTTCGATTTGCACGGTGGCTTTGCCCCACAGCGTGTCTTCATCAATCCCAATCGGCATCCCGGTAACGGAGAGGGGTTGTGGTTCATCGCCGTTTTTTCGCAGGAGGTAGGGCGGGTTGTGTCCGGCGTTGCTGTAAGTGAGAAGCCCCGTTTCTTGATCCAGAATCCCGAAAAAGGCGGTCACAAACAATCGGGCACGCGAATCTTTCAAAACACGCCCATTGGTAGCGAAAAAAACAATGTCGGGGTCAAATTCATATTCGATGGCGTAGGTGCGGATCAGCGTCCGGCTGAGAGCCATAAAGAGCGCGGGGCCAACGCCTTTGTCGGTCACGTCGGCGATCAGAATGCCCACTTTGCCATTTTCCAGCGGGATGAAGTCGAAAAAATCGCCGGAGGTCTCCCGCGCAGGGAGCACGGTGACGGAGAATTCCCACCCCTCTGCAACTGGGAAGGTGTCGGGGAAGAAACTGGCCTGGATTTCGCCCGCCAGCCGGAGTTCCTGGGCACTGCGTTGGAGGCTGAGGGCTTCCTCGTAAATGTCGGCCTGATTGATGGCGGAGGCGATTTGGGCGGCCAGGGCATTGACGGCGGGGAACAAGCGTTGGAGCGAGGGCATGTCCCAGGGTTGGACAAGCGTTTGGAGTTCGATGTAAATCCCCCCGACCGGTTCGCCTTTTTCGACATCGATGATGGGCGCGACAACGAGCGGGCTGTGGGTGGTCGCGTCCTCCCGCCAGGGAATTTTTACGTCGGCCAGCAGGGCGCGGGGTTCGATCTGGGTGCGGATCCACCCCCAAAACTGGTCCACCGTGGGGGTCCATTCAATGGGGTGGTGCAGTAAAAAGGGCGGGAGGCCAGACCCAGGTTCCATCCAGATCAAAATCCGCCCGGAGGGGAACATGGGCGGGACGTAGGTTTGTAAAATGTCGGGCAGGCCGGAGGCGTCCGGGGGGCCGTTGATGATGGCGCGTCCCAGTTGTTCCAATTGTTCCAACTGACGGGATTGTTGGCGACTGCTCTCTGCCGCCCGGCTAAATTGACGGGCTAATAACGCCACCATCAAAATCCCGGAGATGAAAAATAAATATCCCACCAGGTTATTTTGAGCGTACACCCCCGCCGCGAGAATGCTGAAAGGGTATGCGACAAAGGGCAGGCCCAACCCCAGTGCGAGGAAAAAAGCCAGGGGTTTGGATGAAACCGAGGGGGTGATGCGGCGCTGACCTCCGATCAGATAAATCAAATACCCGGAGAAGATCAAAAAAGCCAGGACAAAATGGAGCAAAATGGCGACGAACGCGGGGAGGATGTTTTCGAACATCAACCCCTCAATCGGAATCTCGCCATCATAAAGGCCATAAACCCGTAGGGCCACAAGCGGAGCCAGTACCTGCGCGCCGATGTTCAGCAAAAAACTTCGCATCAAACTCCACCGCCCGCTCTGCGTGGTGACTTTGCGCCATTGCATGCCCAATTCGATCAAGTCAGAGGCGACTTGGAGCCATAAAATGGTTGGGCCATATAACAATATTGCGGACCAAAGCACCATACCGGAAAGCGTGCTTTGAGAGTTTGCATAATTCCCCGAAGTGATTTCAAAAATAATGAAAAACGCCAACCGTTCAAAAATAATATATAGCCCCGCCACCAACAAAAAATACGGCCACGCCCAGACAAGGAGCGCCAAATCGGTCTGACTGATGAGCCAGAAGATTGTAACCAGGGCCAGGGGCGCGCCGTACAACACGCCCAAAACATTTGCCGTGCCCACCACGCGGCGCAACGGGCTGGCATTTTCCAGTTCAGGACGCAAGCGACGGGCAATTCGGTACAGGAAGGATGTTTCCATAAAAGTGATCTCGCAGGCGATTATAATCGGAAAAGGATGAAACTTTTCACCCCAAGCCCCACCACTTAAAAGTCAGAAATTTATAAACAAGCCCGTCCCACTTCCCCACTTTCTTGACGCTCCCTATCGCGCATGGTATCATCACCTGAAATCGTATTTTAGCACTCTCGATGTTGGAGTGCTAAAATTTTGGCAGACTTTGCGAGGAAAACTCCAAAAATCTGATGTTACCGCTCTTATCCGAGCGCCAAAAAATTGTTTTGGCGCTCATTATCCATGAACATACCCGTTCCACCCAGCCAGTCGGTTCCAAGAATCTGATTGACCAATATGGGTTGGATATGAGTTCGGCGACGGTGCGGAACGAGATGGCCGCCCTGTCCGAAATGGGATACCTGCGCCAACCGCACACCTCTGCCGGGCGCGTTCCCACCGAGGATGGCTACCGGTATTTTGTCGGCCAATTGATGGGGAATACGGAATTGCCCAGCACCACGCGCAGTACCATCACCCACCAGTTTTATCAGGCCGGGCAAGATGTAGATCAATGGATGCGCCTGGCCGCCTCGGTCCTGGCAAACCAATCCAAAGCCGCCGCGCTTGTCACCGCCCCCCAAGTCATCAAAAGCCGTTTTAAACACCTGGAATTGATCGAACTACGCGGACGACAAATTCTCATGGTCCTGGTTTTGACCGGGGGCGATGTTCGCCAGCAAATGCTCACCCTGGCGGAACCCGTTTCCCAAGAACGCTTGAGCGCCGTTGCCGAACGGGTTTCCAACCTCTGTCAGGGGTTAGATTTTGAAGGGATGAGTACCCTCCCCACGCCCTCCGAAGCGCTGGAGCAAGATATTCTCAGACTGGTCACAGGCACCATGCGGCACGAAAACCTCCTCACCGGCGAAGTCTACCGCGATGGCCTGATCAACGTTCTAGAAGAGCCAGAATTCGCCGAATCGGCCTCCGCTCGCCGCGCGTTACGTGTGCTGGAAGAACGCCCCTTCCTTGAAGATTTACTCGCCCAAACAATTGTCAACAGCGACATTGGCGCGGTACAAGTTCTCATCGGCGGAGAAGGAAACTGGGATGAACTGAGCGATTGTTCGGTGGTGCTGGCCCGGTATGGGGTGCCCAACCTCGCAACCGGAACCGTCGGAGTGCTTGGCCCGGTACGGATGCGTTACGGGCAGACGATTTCTGCAGTGCGCTTTGTCGTCGGTTTGTTGAGCGAGTTAGTGGCCGAAAGTCACGCAGAACAATTAAATTCAGACAGCCTTTGATGTCCTCGTTATATCCGTAACCGTACAGATTTATCTGGAGAATCCCCGCAACAAGGAGGCCCTCCCCCGCTCATCCTTTTTTGATGAACTTTTTTCTCTCGATTAAACGGTTACTTATATCTTTCATATTAAACAGAGACCCTATGACAAAGAAGAAATCCGCTTCCGAAAAACCTGAAGAAAACACCCCCGCCCCCAATGGGCAACCTGCCCCCGAATCCGCCGGAGACCCGGCCTCGGTGTTCGATGCCGCCGTGATCATGACCCAAGAAGAATTTGCCCAACTCCAAAAAGACCTCGAAGCCGCCCGCACAGAGGCCCAAACCCACCGGGAAAATTCCCAACGTGCCCTGGCAGATTACCAAAACCTGAAACGCCGCGTAGACATCGAACGTAATGAGATGTACCAAAACGCGGTCGGAAATGTGGTCAAAGGTTTTTTGGAAATCGGCGATGATCTGGAGCGTGCCCTCAAAAACCGCCCCACTGTCGAACCGGGTAAAGCCTGGGCCGACGGGATCGAACTGGTTTTTCGCAAAATCACGAACAAACTGGAATCTCAGGGGGTCAAAACCGTCGAAGCCCTGGGCCAGATGTTTGATCCCCATTTTCACGAAGCCATCGGGCAGGTCGAAGACAGCCGCTACGAAAGCGGACAAGTTGTCGAAGTTCTCGCCCCGGGTTACATGATTGGCGACCGCGTTCTCCGCCCTGCCATTGTGCGGGTCGCGGCCTGAACCCAATGAGTAACACCTAAAACTTTTTTCCTCTCACTCTCACTCACTCGGAGCACTTATTATGAGCAAAATTATCGGAATCGATCTTGGCACCACCAATTCCGTGGTCGCTGTCATGCAAGGTGGGGAACCTATTGTCATTCCCTCTGCCGAAGGGGAACGTCTGGTGCCCTCGGTCGTTGCCATCAACAAAAACGGCGAACGGCTCACCGGGCGCGTGGCGCGCAACCAGGCCGTGATCAACCCCAACAACACCATCTTTTCGGTCAAACGGTTTATGGGCCGCCGGTATGAAGACGCCGAAGTAGACCACGCCAAAAGCCGCGTCCCTTACAAAGTGGTCAAAGCCCCCAACGGAGATGTCCGGGTCGAAATGGGCGGCAAAGACTACTCCCCGCCCGAAATTTCCGCCATGATCCTGGCCAAACTCAAACGGGACGCCGAAGCCTATCTGGGCGAACCCGTCACCCAGGCGGTGATCACCGTCCCCGCGTATTTTAACGACTCCCAGCGCAACGCCACCAAAGACGCAGGCAAAATCGCCGGGCTGGAAGTGCTCCGAATCATCAACGAACCGACTGCCTCCTCCCTCGCCTACGGCCTGGACAAAAAGAACAACGAAATTATCGCCGTGTACGACCTCGGTGGGGGAACGTTTGACATTTCCATTCTCGACGTGGGTGATGGCGTTTTTCAAGTCCGCGCCACCAGCGGAGACACCTTCCTCGGGGGGGACGACTTCGACATCCGCATTATGGATTATCTGATTGACGAATTCAAAAAGGAATCGAGCATTGACCTGCGTCAGGATCGTCAATCTCTGCAACGCCTCAAAGAAGCCGCCGAAAAAGCCAAAATTGAGCTTTCGACCACCATGCAGACGGAGATCAATCTCCCCTACATCACCGCCGACGCCACTGGCCCCAAACATTTGGTGATGACCCTCTCCCGCGCCAAACTCGAACAGCTCACCGCCGACTTGGTGGAACGCTCGCTCGCCCCCTGCCGCAACGCCCTCAAAGATGCGGGGCTGAAGACTTCCGAAATCAACGAAGTCGTCCTCGTCGGGGGGATGACCCGGATGCCCGCCGTTCAAGAAGCCGTCCGCAAACTGTTCGGCAAAGACCCGCACAAAGGCGTCAACCCCGATGAAGTGGTTGCCATTGGCGCGGCCATTCAAGCCGGGGTCTTGGGCGGGGACGTAAAAGACATCCTGCTCCTCGATGTCACCCCGCTCTCCCTGTCCGTCGAAACCCTGGGCGGGATCGCCACCCCCATGATCGAACGGAACACGACCATCCCCACCCGCAAGAGCCAGGTCTACTCCACCGCGTCCGATAACCAACCGCAGGTCGAGATTCACGTCGTGCAGGGGGAACGCCCCATGGCCGCGCAGAACAAATCGCTCGGCAAATTCATCCTCGATGGCATTCCCCCGGCCCCGCGCGGGGTTCCCCAGGTTGAAGTGACATTTGATATCGATGCAAACGGCATCTTAAAAGTCACGGCCAAAGATAAAGCGACCGGTCGGACCCAACACATTACCATCACGGCTTCTTCTGGCCTCAACGATGCCGAAATTGAACAGATGCGCCAGGATGCGGAAGTCCACGCCGCTGAAGATCGCCTCCGTAAAGAAAATATCGAAGCCCGCAACCAGGGCGATAACCTGATCTACACCGCCGAAAAAGCCCTCAGCGAATTTGGCGACAAAATTCCCGCTGAGACAAAAAGCAGTGTGGAAGAGAAAATTGCCGCGACGCGCAAAGCGCTCGACCTCAACGATACCGCCTCGATCAAACAGGCCACCGACGAACTGGGTAAAGTTATTCAATCGATTGGGGCCGCCGCTTACGGCGCATCCGGGGGGATGCCTGGTGCAGGCCCCGAGGACGGGCAAGCGCCCCCGCCCGGTTCCAGTCCGGATGAGGATGTGATCGAGGGCGAATTTAGAGAATCCTAGGGAATAGGTACAGGTTGAAGGTTGAAAGGATAATGCTTTCAACCTTCAACCTTCAATCGTGCAATTATGGCTCAACGCGACTATTACGAAATCCTCGGTGTCCCCAAGACAGCTACCCCGGAAGACCTCAAACAGGCCTTCCGAAACCTCGCGCGCAAATATCATCCCGATGTCAGCAAAGAGGAACATGCGGAAGAAAGGTTTAAAGAAATCAACGAAGCCTACGCCGTGCTTTCGGACGAGCAGAAACGCGCGGCCTATGATCGCTTTGGTCATGCGGGGGTAAATGGGATGGGCGGCGCTCCCGGTGGATATAACACCGTGGACCTCTCCGACATCTTTGGGGATTTGTTTAGCGATTTCTTCGGGGGGGGAGGAAGCCGCGGAGGCCGCCGGACGCGGAACATGCCTCGCCGCGGGGATGATTTGCAGTATCCCGTACAGTTGACTTTTGAAGAATCCGTGTTTGGGATCGAAAAAGAAATCGCTATTACCCGCGACGAAACCTGCCACACCTGCCACGGCAACCGGGCCGAACCGGGCACCTCACCCGTGCGTTGTACCACGTGCGGCGGGAGTGGCGAAGTGCGTCAAACCCGGCAAAGCATTTTTGGCGCGATGGTGCAAGTGACCACCTGCCCCGCCTGTCGGGGGACCGGAGAAACCATCCCGACCCCCTGTCGCACCTGCAATGGCCGTGGCCTGGAACGGAAAATCATCCGAAAACTGGTCAATATTCCTGCCGGGGTGGATGCGGGAAACCAAATGCGGATTTCTGGCGAAGGCCAACCCGGTGTTAACGGTGGCCCGGCGGGCGATCTGTACCTGGTCATTGATGTTAAACCCCACAAATACTTCCGCCGTCGCAACAACGACATTATGTTGGATTTAAATATCAACATCGCCCAGGCCACCCTCGGATCGGAAATTACCGTCCCGACCGTAGATGGTGACGAAAAGTTGATGATCCCCGCAGGTACCCAACCGGGCAAAGTTATTACCATGCGCGGCAAGGGGGTTCCGTCCGTGCGTGGCACCGGGCGCGGTGATCAGCATGTCGTGGTCAACGTGGAAGTCCCTACCCGGCTTAATGCCGATCAACGTAAACTTTTTGAAGAACTCGCCAAAAGCCTGGGCACCGAAGTTCGCCCGCAAGAAAGAGGGTTTTTCGATAAGATCAAGGAAGTCCTGGGAGTCGATTAGGGCTTGAGTGAGGCATGAAGCACCGCCTTATGCCTTATGCCACAACCCTTATCCTCTCCTTCGCGGATCACTTTTGGCGTTCCCGGAATTAACGGGATGACACTTCGGAATTTTGATATGGAATGGATTGAAGTTTCTTTATTGGTGGATGGCGAAATGGCGGAAGCCGTCGCTGAAGTAATGGCCCGGTATGTCTCAGGCGGGGTAGTCATCTCCTCAACCGCTATCGAAGCCGACCCGGAAGACGTGGGGCGTGTCGTGGGGCCGCTAAAAGTTGCCGCATATTTCCCCTCCGACGAAAACCTGGAAACCACCCGTCAAAAGCTCGAAGAAGGCTTGTATTATCTGGGTCGTATTCACCAACCCTTGCCCCCACCCACTTTTACAACCATTAAAGAAACCAACTGGGTCGAAGCCTGGAAAGAGCATTATCACCCTATCCCGATTGGGCAACGCTTGATCATTCTGCCCTCCTGGTATCAAAACCCTGATCCGGCTCGTATCCCTATCATTATTGAACCCGGCATGGCGTTTGGTACAGGCACCCACCCCACCACCCAACTCTGCCTGGAACTGCTCGAAACCCATTTTCACTCCACGGTGGAGGCCCATCCTACCGTTCTTGACATTGGTTGTGGGTCGGGTATTTTGACGATTGCCGCACGCAAACTAGGGGCAACCACCCTGGTAGGGGTGGATATTGACCCGGAAGCCCTCGACAACGCCCAGAAAAACGCCGACCTTAACGAGGTGCTGGGCCAAATTGAGTGGGGGGTTGGCTCAGTGCGGGAAATCCTCGGGGGACAATTTCCGGTCGAAAAGGCCCACCTCTTGCTCGCGAATATCCTCGCGCCAGTCATTATCCGATTGCTCGATCATGGCATGGCCGATTTGCTTTATGAAAACGGGGAGATGATCTTGTCGGGAATTTTGGCAGAGCAGGAAGGGGATGTGATCACTGCCCTGGAACGGCATCAAATGGGGGTCACAGGCCGACGTCAGATAGGAGATTGGGTGGGCTTGGTAGCAAAATTTACCTATCGTTAAACGAATTCCCATAAACTTGCGGTAGACTCATCTCGTTTGAGCCTTTTCCGCTCATTTTTATTCTTATTTTTACGCGTCACGGTGCAGTATGTCTCTGCGCCATTTCGTTGACCCATCTTTGTTCTTATCTAAAATTATGACCCCTCCTTCTCTGCTCACTGATCTTCACATGCACTCTATTTACAGCCCGGATGGTCACCATACCCCGGACGCTATGTTCCAACGGGGGTTGGAACTCGGCCTCGAAGCGATGGCCATTACCGAACACGCCGAATGGCACAAAGGGGATGCAGGTTTCCCGCGCGTGGAAGAATACTTTCATGCCACCCTGGCCTGCCGCACAAAATTTGCCCAGCAAGGCCTGGGTGTTTATACGGGAGTGGAACTGGGCAACCCACATATCTACGCCCGTCAGGCGTACCACCTCCTCGACGAATTTCCCTTTGACATTATCATTGGTTCCGTACATTGGTTGTATGACATTAATATTCACGACACGGCGGTTTTTCGAGGCCGAAATCTGAACGAGGTCTATACCGACTACTTTTACGAAGCCAGCCGCCTGTGTGAGGAATTCCCCATCGACATTTTGGCCCATTTTGACCGGATCTTGTGGCGTGCGACTCTCCTGGGTTTACCCTTTTACCCCACCCAACTCGAAAAACCAATTCGGACTATGCTGTCCACCGTTGTTCGTCGTGGGATCAGCCTCGAACTCAACACCCGTCATCTAGCGATGAATCCGACCTGGCGGGAGAATTTGACAACCATCCTGACCTGGTTCAAAGAAGAAGGCGGATTGGGTTTGGTGGTCAATTCCGATGCCCACCAAACCAGTCAAATTACGCTTAATTTTGACATTGCTGAGACCCTCTTGAGGCAAACCGGTTTGCTTGCAATCACGCCAGAAAAATTGGGGGAAGTGACGCTGGCTTAATTTTCAGGCGCGTTTACCTACGGCAAAGATACATACAGGCAACCCCAACGGGGTTTTTTCCAATTTGGATAGTTGGGTTGCCTTATCCCCCAATAAATTTTCCAAGAGATGAGCATCCAACTGGCACAGTTCAGGATGCTCTGAAATGATGGCCGCGTAGGGGCAGTTACCTAGGATCACGCGTGGTGCGAGGGCGTGGGCCTCCCATCGCGCCTGATATTCGAGATCGTTTAACCGGCGGACGGTGGCGGCCAGACGTTGGGTGATGTGGCGGGCGGGTATGGGGTCGCCGCCCAAACGCCCGGCCAGGGCGCGGAGAAATTCGGCTTTTTGAGGGGCATCGAGGGGAGGTAGAACCTGCTCGAGCAAGTGCCCTGCCAGACGATCTGTGCCCTCGCCGCGCCGGGGCAGGGCGAAGAGTCGCTGTGGGCGTCCGCGTCCGCGCGGAGGTCTTTCCCCGACGGGGATCACGCGCCCGTCGGCTTCCAGGCGGCTTAAATGGTGGCGCATGTTGGCCGGGGTCAGATGCAGAAGGTGGGCGAGTTCATCCGCGGTGGCGGTGGGACGGGTTGCTAAAATCTCAAGAATACGTTGTCGGGTACTTTTGCTCATGATGTTTCAGGGGGTATTTTATGCCTTTTTGGTAATTATGAAAATATATATTTTTATAATTCGCTCGATTTGCCCCAATAGCATACGGTATAATATGTGACGAAAAGCACGAAATAGTGTTGTATGAATGAACCGCTTGTTTGGGATGCCAGTTATGCCATTGCAAAAGCTTTGCAGGCCAGTCACCCTGATGTGGACATGGAAGAAGTTTCTTTGCGTGCCATTTATCAGTGGACTCTAGCGCTTCCTGCTTTTGATGATGATCCTGAACTGGCAAATGATGAAATTCTGACTGCAATTTACCTGGATTGGCTTGAAGAGATTTTGGAAACTTGAATAACCAATCCCGAACCTCCAATCTCTACTTTTTCAGGAGTTTTTTATGAGCAAAGAAATGCTTGAAACCAAGTACGACATCCCCCCGGAAATCCGCAACCAGGTGACTGTGACCACGCTGGATAAGGTGTATAACTGGGGACGGCGCAATTCGATTTGGCCGATGATGTTTGGGCTGGCCTGTTGTGCGATTGAAATGATCTGTACGGCGGCCAGTCGTTATGATCTCGCTCGCTTTGGGATGGAAGTCATGCGTCCCAGCCCGCGCCAGAGTGATCTGATGATCGTCTCCGGCACAGTGACGAAAAAAATGATCCCCACCATCGTTCGCCTGTATAACCAGATGTCGGAACCGAAGTACGTGCTGGCGATGGGCGCCTGTGCATCGGGCGGCGGTCCTTTCAAAGAAGGGTACAACGTCGTCTCCGGGGTGGATAAATACATTCCGGTGGATGTCTATATCCCTGGTTGCCCCCCCACCCCGCAAGCGTTGTTACACGGGTTAGTCAGCTTACAGCGCCGGATCGATGCCCAATCCATCCCGCAGACCCGCTGGTATAACAAAGAAGATAGCGGGGAGGCGATTCCTATCCCCGTGCTTGGCCCGGATTTGATGGACCCCCGCCAGTATGAACAAATTCGGAAATACTCGCTCGAAAAAGCCGCACGGGAAAAAGCTGTTGCCGAAGCCGCCACAGCCGGCGAACCCAGCGCGACCCCGACACATTAATGGAGACGGAACATGACGAACCAAACTGCAGTTGTCACCGATGAGATTCTGGCTCGCTTTCCAGAAATAGCGGTCAAAGATACGCGCAAAAGTTTTGAAGGGTATCTGGTAAAGGCCGAAAATTTGCTTGAATTTGCCACTGCCCTCCGGGATGAAATGGGGTATGACTACCTCTCCTCGGTCACTGGGGTGGATTACCTGCCCAATAACCAGATGGAAGTGGTGTACCACGCCTACCGCTCAACCGGCGGAAGCGCGTTAACCTTCAAGGTTCAGGTTCCCCGTGCGAATCCGGTGGTGCCTTCCTTGGTCGCGATTTATCCAGGCGCAGACTTTCAAGAACGCGAAGCCTGGGACTTGATGGGCATCCGCTTTGAAGGCCACCCGAATCTGAAACGGATTTTGATGTGGGAAGGCTTTCACGGCCACCCGCTCCGCAAAGACTGGCACGAAGCCTATTATGAAGAAGATGGGAAACCTTTCGCCAGCCGCTGGCCGGGCGGGCAGGTTTACCGTGCGGAAGATAAAAATCCCTTCGGGAAGAACGTCGATTATCCCGCGAATTTTGTCCCCGAAACCTGGATCCCCGAAGCGGAAGCCGCGGTTTATGCAGGCGTGGGAAAATTGGACCACCCCAACGGCTATGAGAATGAAATCGACACGGAAGAAATCATCGTCAATTTAGGGCCGCAACATCCCTCCACCCACGGGGTGTTCCGCCTGGTGGTGCGCCTCGATGGCGAAACCATTACCGGCCTGGAACCGGTGATGGGCTATTTGCACCGCAACCACGAAAAGATCGGCGAACGCAACACCTTCCTGATGAACATTCCCTTCACCGACCGGCTCGATTACCTTTCCTCCATGACCAACAACTGGGGCTACGTCAGCGCCGTCGAAAAGCTGATGGGACCAAAATCTACCCCCCCCGAACGGGCACAGTACATCCGCGTGATCATGGCCGAACTGACCCGGATTTGCAACCACCTCTGGGCTATCGGCTTCCTGCTAAACGACCTCGGCGCGTTCTTTACCCCGGCGTTGTATGCCATCAAAGAACGCGAACTGATTCTGGACCTGTTTGAAGCAACGGCAGGCTCCCGAATGATGTGTAACTACTTCCGCTTTGGGGGCGTGGTACGCGACTTCCCTCCCGGCGTGCTGGACGAAATCAAAAAACTAGTCCTGGATCGCCTCCCGCGCAAAGTAGATGAATTGGATGTTTACCTCACCAATAATGAAATCATCCGCGCGCGCTGTGAAGATGTTGGCATTCTCACCCCCGAAGACGCGATTGCCTACGCCACCTGTGGCCCGGTCTTGCGCGCTTCCGGCGTCCCCTACGATGTTCGCCGCGCGGACCCCTATGGGATTTATGAGCGGTTCGACTTTGACGTGGCCGTTCGCTATCACGGCGATGTGTACGACCGCTACCTGATCCGGTTGGACGAAATCCGCGAAAGCCTGAAAATCTTACAACAGGCGATCAAAGACATCCCCGAAGGCGATATTCTGGCCGGACGCCCACAATATCAAGTGCGCGTGCCCGAAGGGGAAGCCTACGGACGTGTGGAAGGCCCGAAGGGCGAACTCGGCTTTTACGTTGTCTCCAACGGAAAGTCCACCCCCTGGCGTTATCACATCCGCGCCCCATCGTTCATCAACTTAACAGCCCTGGAAAAAATGTGTGTTGGGCAAAAAGTGGCAGATGCGGTGGTTGTGCTCGGCTCAATTGACATCGTGCTGGGCGAAACAGATCGGTAAAGGAGTGAACTATGTACGGAAAAGGCATTTGGGACGGCCTCAAAGTCACCATCAAACATTTCATCATGTCCTATGTGGACGATTTCCGGTTCGGCAGTAAACGGTACTTCAGCCAGGAGGGGATCAAACATCGGAGCAGTGCCGAAGCTGAAGGGATTTTCACCATCCAGTACCCGGAAGAAAAACTCATCGCCCCG
>JABWBV010000666.1 GCA_013359445.1 Anaerolineales bacterium
GGCCAAACCCTGAGCTTTTTAGGTTCGTTTATACAGTTGTAAAGGTGCTTCCTTGCGCTCTCGACATTGCAAGGTTAATTGAGGTTGTCAAAAGTCCAAGTTAGTAAATCATCAGGCAAATTGAAATTATATTAAGGTGTGTGAGTATTACTATGTTTTTTACTGAAATAGAAATCCCCGGTGCTTACCTCGTTGACCTCAAGCGGCTCGAAGACGAGCGCGGTTTCTTCGCCCGCAGTTGGTGCGCTCGCGAAGCCACTGAACTGGGCATTGACCCGAACGTTGTCCAATGCAACATCTCCTTTAATAAAATAAAGGGAACGTTACGCGGAATGCACCTCCAACTCCCGCCGTTTGCCGAAAGTAAACTGGTCCGCGCTACGCGCGGGGCGATTTACGATGTGATCATTGATCTGCGCCCGGCGTCGGCCACCTTCCGGCAATGGTTCGGCGTCGAACTGACCGCAGACAACCGCCGCGCGCTCTTCGTCCCCAAAGGGTTTGCCCACGGGTTTCAAACGTTAGCAGACGACACCGAAATCTTCTACCAGATGTCGGAGTTTTACGCCCCTGAAACGGCCCGCGGTGTCCGTTGGGATGATCCCGAATTTGGCATTCAATGGCCCCTCGAAGTAACCGAAATGTCCCCCAAAGATCGCATTATTCCCGATTTCAACCCGGTGGAATTTGCCGACTTATCGGTTTTATCGTAACTGTGTACCATTTTTGTGCCACCCCGCACCGCCCAAAGGGGCATTTCACGGGATTGTTTTTGTGATTTTTGAAAAGCACGCAGAGCACACCCAAAAAGCAAAAGGATCTGGCCCAAGATTCAAAAGGATTTTTTAAAAAAGCAAAAGGAATTTTTAAAAAAGCAAAAGGATTTTGCCCAAGATTCAAAAGGATTTTCAGTCAGGTAGATTTTGCAGAATATACTGCTACATCCACCTGAATACCCTTCGTGACCTTCGAGATCTTCGTGGATCAAATCTTCTTATGACACATCTCTCAGACTTACTGGACACGCTTGACCTGCCCCAATTAGGTGCGCATATGCACGCGCAGATGGTGGATTTGTACCCCATTTGCCGAAGCATTACAGGTGAGGGGATACGGGAAACGCTCCGACGTCTGCCCATTCCCCTTGAACTGCACGAAGTCCCAACCGGTACCCCTGTTCTCGACTGGACCGTGCCGAAAGAGTGGAACATCCGCGACGCTTACGTGAAAAACGCGCGGGGGGAGAAAGTGATTGATTTTCAGGCCCACAGCCTGCACATCCTCAATTACAGCATCCCCTTCCGCGGTACGCTGACCCTGGACGAACTCAAACCCCACCTCTTTTCCCTCCCCGACTACCCGGACTGGATTCCCTACCGTACCTCGTACTATGCCCCCAACTGGGGTTTCTGCCTCCGTCATCGGGACCTCCTCGCCCTCGAACCGGGTGATTATGAAGTGGTCATCGACTCCACCCTCGAAGACGGGCATTTGACCTATGGCGAATATTTCCTCCCTGGCGAAACCTCGGACGAAGTGCTGATCTCCGTGCATAGTTGCCACCCCTCGCTGTGCAACGATAACCTGTCCGGGGTGCTGATCGCCGCGACGCTGGCGCAGATGCTGATCCAGGTCGCGCGGCGGTTGTCGTATCGGTTTGTGTTTGTCCCCGGTACGATTGGTTCGATTACGTGGTTAGCACAGAACGAGGACAAAACGAAAAATATCCGGCACGGGTTGGTGTTGGCGACGGCGGGGGATGCGGGGGTTTTGCACTACAAACGGAGCCGGCGCGGGGACGCGGAGGTTGATCGGGCGGTGGCCCACGTGTTGAGGCACGTGCCCGCGGGGTTCGAGATTCGGGAATTTTTCCCATATGGGTACGATGAACGGCAGTATTGTTCGCCCGGATTCAATCTTCCGGTCGGGAGTCTGAGCCGCACGCCGTTTGGGGAGTTCCCGGAGTATCACACTTCGGCGGATAATCTGGAATTTGTGCGCCCGGATTTTTTGGCGGATACGTTGGAGAAGGTGTTGCGCGTGTTTGCCGTGTTGGAGGGGAATGGGACGTATCTCAATCAGAGTCCGAAAGGGGAGCCGCAACTCGGTCGGCGGGGGTTGTATGGGGCGTTTGGGGGAAAGAAGGATGCAAAAACGAATGAGATGGCGATGTTGTGGGTGTTAAATTATTCGGATGGGAATTTTTCGCTTTTGGAGATTGCGGAGAAGGCGAATTTGGAGTTTAAATATATTCGGAATGCCGCCGATGCCTTACTTGCGGCGGGGTTGTTGGAAAAAATTTAATGCCCGAAGTTTGGAAATTTGGAGGTGCAGGATGAAATTTGACCAATCAAAAACCTTACAGCAAAAAAGCCACATGCTGATCCCCGGCGGGGCGCACACCTACGCAAAAGGGGACGACCAATACCCGGAACTGGCCCCGGGCTTTATCGCCCGTGGAAAGGGGTGCCACGTTTGGGATGTGGATGGTAATGAGTTCATTGAATATGGAATGGGTCTGCGGTCGGTGACGCTGGGGCACGCGTACGAACCGGTGGTGCGCGCGGCCGCGCAGGCGATGCAGTTGGGGATTAACTTCACCCGCCCCACTCCGCTCGAAACAGAAGCGGCGGAGAAGTTTTTGGGCTTGATCGATCAGATGGATATGGTTAAGTTTTCTAAAAATGGGTCCGATGCCAATGACGCGGCGATCCGGCTGGCGCGGGCGTACACGGGGCGGGATTATGTGGCAGTGTGTGCGGACCACCCCTTTTTCTCGGTGAGTGATTGGTTTATTGGCACCACGGTGATGAATGCCGGGATTCCGCAGGCGATCCAGGATTTGATTTTGAGGTTTCACTACAATGATCTTCCTGAATTGCAACGGTTGTTTGACGAACATCCCAACCAGATTGCGTGTGTAATAATGGAGGTGGAAACGGCGACCCCGCCCCAACCCGGCTACTTGCAAGCGGTGCGGGAGATGTGTACGAAATATGGTGCGCTGTTGATCTTTGATGAAATCATTACCGGGTTCCGGTGGCACAACAAAGGCGCGCAGTACTTGCATCAGGTGGTGCCCGATCTCTGTACGTTTGGCAAGGCGATGGGGAATGGGTATTCGATTGCGGCATTGGCCGGGAAACGGGAGTTTATGGAGCGGGGCGGGCTGAACCACGCGCAGGAGCGGGTGTTTTTGCTCTCGTACACGTTTGGGGCGGAATCGCATTCGCTCGCGGCGGCACTGGCGGTGATGGAGGTGTATGCGCAGGAGGATGTGGTGGGGCACTTACAACGGCAGGGGGCGCGGTTGATCCAAGGCATTACCGAAGTGGTTGAGGCACATGGTATGCAGGATTATTTCGGCCTGATTGGGAAGCCCTGTAATCTGGTGTTTTATACGTTGGGCCAGCACCGTAACCGTTCGCAAGAATTTCGCACCTTGTTTTTGCAGGAAATAATTAAGC
>JABWBV010000071.1 GCA_013359445.1 Anaerolineales bacterium
CCGCAACAACTTCGACGGACGCGCCTCCCCCAAAAATGGCGCACACACCCCCGCCACCCCGCGCGGATGCGGATACCGCTCCAAAAACTGCGACACCGCCGCAAACTCCGTCAACGCATCCCGCAAAAACGCCGCATCCCCAAACAAATCCCGCAACGAACTTTGCCACGAAAAATACACCATCAAATACAGCGCCACCCCCCCCATCCAAAACGGCGGCAGAATCCCTGCCATCGCCAGCACAAACAACATCACATTCAACAACGCAAACGGAAACAACACCCACAACGCCGGACGTAACGAACTTCCTCCCTGATGCCGCTCCAACCATTGCAAAAGCCGCTCCCCATCCCAGGGATGGCCATCCCACGGGTGATCCGATGACCGAACCCGCGCACTAACCCGCCCCAAACGGGTACGAAACCCTGTCAACGGCAACAACTCCCGCACCAACGCCTGCCGCTCCCGGATTGCGCGGGGCGCGGTGTCCGGTCGGAGTAACCACCCCCGCAAGCGATCCGTCCCCCCCTGCGAAAACGCCGTATTCAACACCTGGAGCAAAGACCGCTCCCCCGTCAACGTCAAATCCCGCGCGAGAGGGTGATCATCGTCGGGATGAGCCTCCACACGCGGAATCCCCGCCCAATCCAACGCCATCCGCGCGATCTGCCGCCCCGTCATCATCCGCGCAATCCCAAAATCCCGCCGCACCCGATCCAACCGCCGGTGCAACGCCACCAACACTCCAAACCCCACCAACGCCAACAAACCAACTAACCACCCAACCTCTCTCCCAACTTGAAACGCCAAAAACGTCGCCCCCCCTCCCCCCACAAACGCCCCCAACCGCAACCAAGACAACCGTTGATTCTCCCGCTCCATCCGCGCGAGATGCTTCTCCAACCGCGCCAAATGTCGCGCGTGGACTTGTAAACGTTGGCTTTTGGGATCAATCATGTGCTTTATTCATTCACGTTGTTCGTAGTAAGGCACGTAGTCTTCGGAGTGCCGTCTCCGCGAGAAACGGCACTCCGAAGACTACATGCCTTACTACAAGCGGGATGATTACCGTATCCCCGTATCAATCACAATATCCAGCGTCGTCGTTTCCCCCGGTTTCAGAGTCAACACCACTGGCAACCCCTCCGCCCAATCAATCCCGGATGGAATCAACGCAATCTGATACGTGTCGGGTTCAATTTCCACCGAATACGTGCCATCGGCCTCAAACATGACTTCTTTGAACACATGCGTGCCATCCTCCGTCATAATCTGAATCCCCCGCGACGTATACACCTCCGCGGGGACTTCCTCCGTCGGCGCGTCCAACTGCACCGGCCCAGGACTGATTGGCCCCACCGACACCGTCCCCGTCAAAATCCCATTCGGCGGGGGTGGGAAGTCGTTCGGTTCGGCACAGGCGGCGAGGAGGAAGAGGAGAAGAGAAAAGGTGAAGAGGAGAAGAGGAGAGGGGGAGAAGAGGGGAAAAGGAGAAGAGGGGAAAAGGCGATGGGGAAAATAGATGTTTAGTTTCATAGCTTTTACAAAATACGAAATACGGAATACGGAATACGAAATCCCGTTTACTCATCACTTATCACTCATTACTGACCCCCCCATTATACCCCGTGCCGGATCGCCACAATTGCCGCCTGCGTCCGATCCCCCACATCCAACTTCTCCAAAATCGCGCTGACATGGTTGCGCACCGTGCCCTCGGACAGGTGCAGGCGACTGGCGATCTCCCCGTTCGTGAACCCCTTGGCGATCCACCGCAAAACTTCCACCTCTCGCTCGGTGAGTTTGTCCGTCAACACGGACGCGGGCTGAGTCTGGTTGCTGGCAATCTGGTTGAGCAGTTTCCCCGCCACGGACGGGTCCACAAACGACCGGCCCTGCGCCGTGCCCCGGATCGCCTCCACGATTTTTTCGCGGGAGGTGTCTTTGAGCAGATACCCCGCCGCCCCCGCGCGGATGGCGTCGAACACCCACTCGTCATCGTCGTAAGTCGTCAGCACCAACACTTTGATCGCCGGGAACTTCGTGCGGATTTGGCGGGTGGCCTCGATGCCGTTGAGACCGGGCATCTTCAAATCCATCAGCACCAAATCCGGGGCGAGCCGCGCGGCCCGTTCCACCGCCTCCGCCCCGTCCTGCGCGGTGCCGACGACTTGAAAGTCTTTTTCCAGGTTGAGGAGCATTTCTAACCCGTCACGGATGACGGCTTGATCGTCGCAGATTAATATTTTCATATCACCATTACCACACGCGTCCCCCGCCCCTTCTCACTCTCAATCACCAACCGCCCCCCCACCAACTCCGCCCGCTCTTGCATCCCGACCAACCCGAAGTGCCCCGTGCGTTTTTGGGCGTGGAGATCAAAACCGACGCCGTCATCTTCCACGAGCAGGGTGGTGTGAGGGGGCGTGTGGGTGAGGTGGACGCGGAGGGTTTTGGCCTGGGCGTGGTGGCAGATGTTTTCGAGGGCTTCTTGAGCGATGCGGTATATGCTCTGTTCTACGTCGGGGCTGAGGGAGGGGAGGTTTGGGGGGAGGTTGAGTTCGAGAGTCAGGTTCGCCCGCGCGGCGGCGGATTCGGCGGCGCGTTGCAGGGCGAGGGGGAGGCCCATATCTTCGAGCGGGGAGGCGCGCAGGGCACGGAGGGCGCGGCGGGTCTCGTCGATCCCCGCGCGGGTGGAGGTCAGCGCGCCGTCAATCAGAGCGCGGGTTTTGGCCGGGTCGAGGTCGAAGTAGGCTTTGATCGTCTCCAGGGTGACAGACAACGCGGTGAGGGAGTGGGCGAGCGTGTCGTGGAGTTCCCGCGCGAGCCGGTTCCGTTCCCGGCTGACAGTGAGCTGTTCGAGGGTGGCGGCGTAGTGGGTCAGGTTGGCGTTCGCCTGGCGTAGGGCTTCTTGTTGTTCCCGCAATTGTTTCATCAACAGGCTGATGAACACGCCGACGGCGATAAAGCTGATTGTGCGGATGATGGCGATGAAAAAGAGGACGAGGGTGCCCTGACCCCGCAGGGCGACGCCGGAGATCAACAACAGTTCGAGGGTTGTGGTGGCGGTGCTGAATAGGATGACATGGACGAGTTCGTATTGCCACGCGACGAGGGCGAGCGCGATGAATAGGATCGGCAGTTGGCGCAGGGCCATGCCTTCGGCGTTGGCGAGGGGGCCGTTGGGGAAGCGGGGGACGATGAGGACGTTGATCAGGATTGGGGCGGCGGAGAGCAGGATGATGAGGAGCGGGTAAAAGGTGCGTCCCAGGGATTTTTGCCCGTCTTCCCAATAGGCGGCGGCGAGAAATGTCAGTGCCACCAAGCCGTTGGCGGTGTAATACAAATAGACGGGGAAAAAGGCCACGTTTTGGGCGGGGGAATTGAGGGGCGGGTTGACCCCGAGGGGCGTTTGATTGGGTGTTAGCGGGAGCCGAAACTGGGTGTACAGGACAAAGTCCATCACCCCCATCGCGAGGAAGTAGCCAAGCCAAATCCACGCCGCGAGGCGGAGAATGCGGGGGGAGGGGGATGAAGCTTCAAGCATAAAGTGGTAGACGAGCGTGAGTAGCAGTTGTTTGGATGAATGCGGCTCAGCCCGTTTCAACGGGCGTCGTTGGGTAGCCGGGGGACTTCATCCCCCGGCGAGCCGAAATTTGCCATACGACATATTTTTTCAACCGTCCCCGCCCGGCGATGAAGTCGCCGGGCTACAAAACAACGCCGGATGAATCCGGCTTTCTCAGCCCGTTTCAACGGGCGTCGTTGGTTAGCCGGGGGACTTCATCCCCCGGGGGGCCGAAATTCGTCATACCTTCCTATTTTAAACCATCTCCCTCCCCCCCGCCCGTGACCCCGATCACCAAAATCCCTTCGCACCCATGACACGCGTCATGCCCACGCGTGAAAAATTGCACGCCCTTTGCCGGGGAATAATGACACCGTTCACTCACGGGAATTTGGCCGGGCGCATACAATGATTTGCATGAACGCCCCCATTGCCTTTTCTTCCCCCGAAATTCGCCGCTTTTCTCGTTTCCTCACCGTGGGCGCGGTCGGTACCCTGCTCGACTTCACCCTCCTCACCCTGCTCAAACTCGCCGGAATGCCTACCCTCCCCGCCAACACCCTCTCCTTCACCGCCGGATTGATCAATAACTTTACGTGGAACCGGTTGTGGACGTTCGGTGGGGGGACAAGCCCCAACTGGCGCAAACAATTTGCCCAATTCACCCTCGTCAGCCTGATTGGTCTCGCCCTCAACAACCTGATCGTCCTCACCCTCGAAGCGCCCCTCGGCACGCTCTTTGGCCAACCCGCTTGGGGCTACCTCCCCGCCAAACTCCTCGCCACCGCCCTCGTCGTCTTCTGGAATTACTTTGCCAACCGGAAATGGACCTTCTCCAGCATCTAGCCACGAATTACCCGAAATATCCATTCGTGAAATTCGTGTCAGCAAAATCCCCTCCCTGAACTTCATGGTAAAAAGAGAAATAACCCTATGACCCCTCAACCCTCCCCCCTCAAACGCCTCGCCCCCGCCCTCGTCGTCCTCCTCATGCTCGCCTCCCTCGCCCTGCACCTCACCCACCTCGACGCGCTGGGCGACGCCAACGCCTACTACACCGCCGCCGTCAAATCCATGCTCCAATCCTGGCACAACTTCTTCTTCGTCGCGGCAGAACCGGGCGGCTCGGTCACGGTGGACAAACCCCCGCTTGGCCTGTGGATCGAGGCCGCGTTTGCGTTCGTCCTCGGCGTGAGCGGGTTCAGTGTCTCTTTGCCGAACATCCTCGCGGGCGTGTTCAGCATCCCGCTCCTCTATGCGATGGTCAAAAAGCACATGGGCGAACTCGCCGGGCTGATCGCCGGGCTGGTGATGACCGTCACCCCGATTTTTGTGGCGACCAACCGCAATAATACGATGGATGGCCTGCTCGTCTTTTTCCTCCTGCTGGCGGCGTGGGCGTTCGTCCGGGCGACGGAAACAGGGCGTGGACGGTGGGTGATGCTCGGCGCGTTGATCGTCGGGTTGGGATTCAACATCAAAATGCTTCAGGCTTTCCTCCCGCTCCCCGCGTTTTATGCCCTCTACTTTTTCGGTTCCAAGGAAGGGTGGATGCGGAAAATCGTCAATCTCGGCCTTGCGACGGTTTTGCTCGCGGTCGTCTCCCTCTCGTGGGCGGTGGCGGTGGACTTGACCCCTGCCGATCAGCGTCCGTACATCGGCTCTTCCGGGGATAATACGGTCATGGGGCTGATCACCGGGCACAACGGCGGCTCCCGACTCTTTGGGGGTGGGGGGAACCCGAACGGGGGCGCGCCCGCGAACGGGACGAACCCGAACGGGAATCTTCCCCCGACCGGGTTAGACAACCCGCCCGACAACGTGCCCGGCAACATGCCCGCGCAGGGCAACCTCCCCGGCAATCCCCCTCGACAAGCAGTAGACGCCTGCACCGGGCAAACGTTGGGGGCCGCGTGCTCGTTCGACCTGCCCAACCAGACCATCACCGGCACGTGCATCACCCCGCCGCAACTCGATCAACTCGTCTGCGCGCCAGAAGGCAGGAACACGCAACCACCGGGCGCGCTGAACGGGGCCGCGGGTCAAGATGGTACTGCGCCAGGGCCGCAAAATGGGCCGGGGGGACGTATCAGCCAGGAGACGGGCGCGCCAGGCGTGTTCCGGTTTTTCACCGCCCCGTTGTCGAAACAAATGTCGTGGATGTTGCCGTTTGCGCTCGTCAGCCTGCTGGGGTTAGCTTTTGCGGGGCGGGTGCGTTTGCCGCTCGACCTGGGCGCGCACAAGGCGTTGGTGTTGTGGGGGGGCTGGTTGGGGACGTGTCTGGTGTTTTTTAGCGCGATTTCCGGCATCTTCCATGCGTACTATGCGATCATGCTCGCGCCCGCGCTGGGGGCGGTCGTCGGGATTGGGTTCGCGCATCTTTGGGCACAGAAGCAGGCCTGGGCCAGTATCCTGTTAGGGATCGGTGCCCTTTTGACCCTGGCGTTTCAGGCGTTCGCACTCACGCAATATGGTGCCGGGAACGGCACGATGATCGTTTCCGCCGCCCTGTTCGTCCTCGGACTGATTTTGTTGGCCCCCGCCAAAACGCGGGTTTGGGCGTATGCCAGCCTGTTTGCGGCGATGCTGGTGATCCCGACCTATTGGACGACGCTAACGGTGATCAACAACCCGAACGGGAGCCTGCCCACCGCCTTTGAAGGGGGCGCGGGAACCGATCAGACGCCCGACCCCCGCACCCGTCCGGCGAACGTCCCCTCGAACGGGGGCGCCAACTCCGAACTGCTCACCTACCTCGAAGCGAACACCGTTGATGTGGAATATCTCGCCGCTGTACCCTCCGCCCAAACGGGCGCGCCGATGGTCATCGCGACGGGCCGCCCGGTGTTGTACATGGGCGGGTTCGGTGGGCAGGATCAGGTCGTCACGGCGGATGATCTGGCGGCGATGGTGGCGAATGGCGAACTGCGGTTTGTGTTGTACGGTGGCGACCGGGGGAATCAGGAGGACATCCAAAATTGGCTGGATGGCGCCTGTTCGGCGGTGGAAGGAATTACCGCGACGGGACAACAGAACCCGAACGGGCCGGGGAATCAGGGGTTGATGTTATACGATTGTGCGCCGTAAATCTATTCCGTATTGCGTATTCCGTAATTTTTTACGGAATACGCAATACGGAATACGATGCCCCCTCATCTCCTTTTCTCCTTATCTCATCCTCTCCCTCTCCCCCACCCGCAATAACACCACGCCCGCCATCACCAGCAAACTCCCCGCCCACTGCACCCCGGTCAGGGTTTCGCGCAAAAACAGATACGCCCAAATCCCGGCCAGTACTGGCTCCAGCGTGGCGATCAGGTTCGCGACCGTGGGGGACAGCGAGCGCAGGCTGAGCGTGTACAGCCCAAACCCGCCGAGCGTGGGCGCAACGGCCAGGAAAAACAACACCCCCCATCCGGCCAGGGAACTGCCGAGCCAGAGCATGTCCGAGAGCGGCGCGATGCGGGTGACGAAGAGATCGCTTCCGAGGTTGAAGAGGAACAGGAACCCCGTCGCCCCGCCGAAACTGTACAGGAGGGCGGTCCACGAGTCGATTCGTTTATCGGTGGCGACTTTGCCTTCGAGGTTGTAAAACGCAAACATCAGCCCGGTGAGCAGGCCGAAGAGGATGCCCGCGGGGTTGAGTTTCCAAATGGCAGGGTCGTGCGCGCCGGAGACGAGGATCGTCCCCGCAAAGCTGAGGGCGATAGAGATGATCTTGACCTGGCTAAACCGTTCTTTGAAGATCAGGTAGCTGAGTATGGCGGTCAGTGCAGGGGAACTGAACGCCAACACCGTCGCCACCGCCGCGCCGTTGTACTGCACGGAAAATGTCCACGCGGAATTAAAGACAGCGAGGGTGAGGCCGTAGAGCGTCATAAACCCCCAATGTCGCCGTGCCAGGGCGAGCCGCGAGCGGCTGAGGACGAGCAACCCCGCGACCATGCCGAGCGAGACGAACAAATCCCGCCAAAAGGCGAGGACGAGTGAAGGAATGCCGTAGGTTTTGGAGAGGTAGGCGATCAGCGGGCCGGTGGTGGACCAGAGAACGGTGGCGATGAGGGCAATGGTAAAGCCGCGGGAGGAGGAGGGAGAGCGCATGGAGACTCCGAAGGGACAGGGATTCACAAAACTTCGGAAGTCAGAGGACTTCCGAAGAGGGGTATTGTAATGGGGTTGGGCAAGATAAGGGGAGATTTACTGAACTGGGGTTGCCGGTGGATGTTCTCCAAGGCTAAAAAGTACCCGCCGTAAATTGATCAATCCTGATTTGTTGAGTTGTAACGTAATCACCGTTGCACGTCCTGTGGGACTTAACCCGACGATCAAAGTGCAGTCATCATTCCAGGCAAAATGGTGTTTCCACTCGTGCTGACGGGGATGGTAAAGACTCACGATTTCCCCGGTTAAGGGGTCTTTGCCCTGGATTTTGTCGTATTTGTGATTATTACAACTTTGGCAGGATAAAGCCAGATTGTCCAGCGTTGTTTTCCCCCCAAGCGCCTTCGGAATAATATGTTCAACAGAGAAGGACTGATTCGTAAAGCGAAGTTGGTTTCTACAATATTCACAACACCCCTGTGCGCGTTGAGACACCTGTTTTTTCAGGCGAACAGGCACTTTTGAACTAGACAACCGGGGGTTCCTTTAGCCCTAAATTTTTCATCAAATTTGGCAAAGTGGTTTGGCGGATTTGGGCCAGTTTTGCCAAGGCTGAAATCCGCTCCACATTAAGCGCCTCAAGTTGGTCGGTCAGGAGCATTAACTCGTCCATTTCAACAGGCGTAATTTTCTCTTCCATGCGCTTGTTCAATAATTCTTCATAACGGGTTTGTTTTTCTGAGGAAAGTACGCTTTGGTTGATTTTTTGGAGAAGTTCTGCCTCTGGCTTTGCCAAAACAGGGGCGCGGCGTTGGGCGACCAGCGTGGTCACTTGCCTGGAAAACTGCTCCAAATCGGGTAAACTCAGTTGTTCAACGGCCTTAAAAAGTTCATTTGGGGGAAGTTCAACTTGTAAAACAGGCATTGGAATCTCCTTTCTTCAAGTATAGCGCGGAAACCATGAATGAGCTATTCCGCCTTCCTCGACTGCACAATCCCCAACAACAGCAACCCCTCCACCCCCTTCGTAAACATCCCCAACGGCGAAAGCAACCCCTCCACCCCATTGATTACAAAATACAGCACAATCGTCACCAAAACATACCCGATAAACACCCGTCGAAGCACAGGATTTCGGTCTTTCAGAAAATTCGGCATCCAGAAAACGGCAATGACCAAATAGATGTAACCAATGCCGTTCAACACAAACAGAATATTCAGCCCATCTTCAGGCATGAGACTCAACCCGCCGTTGATCCCCAAAAAAAGGTGAATCACTGCGGTGAGGAGGGTGAGCAGGGTAATGACGTTGACAGAGGCTAAAAATCTCATATCGGTGATGATATTGTTTTTTGAACTTTTAGAAAATTACGAAATTCCGAACAATTTGGATTAATGCACCTGAACCGGGTCCTTAATCGCGCCCCGGTCAAACAAAGGCATCTCGTACCCGGCCTCGATCCCCTCCGGCGCAGTCGTCTTCTCAATCTTAATCGCCGTATTTTTGTAATCGGGAATCTTCGCCCGCTTATCAATCCGGTCGAGCGTCAACGCGTTCGCCGCCGCCTCCGCAAAATGGAACGGCACAAACACCGTCCCCTTCGGCGACCGCCCCGTCACCAACGCCCGCAACTTAATCGCCCCCCGCCGCGAACTCACCTGCACCCACTCGCCACTCGCCACCCCCACCTTCTCCGCGTCCTCCGGGCAAATCTCACACACCGCCTCCGGGAAAATCTCCTCCAACGCACTGCGCCCGGTCATTGTACTGCCGCTCCAATGGTACAGCACCCGCCCCGTCGTCAGGTTAAACGGATATTCCGCGTCCGGCTGTTCGGAATTCGTCCCAAACGTCACCTCCCAAAATTTCCCCCGCCCACGCGGGAACTCTTCCGCGAACAGGTACGGCGTCCCGGGGTGGTCAAATGATGGACAAGGCCAATGCACTCCACCTTCCCGCTCCAACCGATCATACGTGATGCCCCAAAAATCCGGCGTGACCCGGCGCATTTCTTCCCAGATTTCCGCGGGGTCGCTGAACTCGAACCCGGCGCGCACCCCCAACCGCGTCTCAATCCGGCGTCCCAGATCGCAGAAAATCTCCCAGTCCGGGCGGGAATCACCCACGGGGGGCACCGCGGCCCGACAGCGTTGCACCCTGCGGTCGGTGTTCGTAAACGTCCCGTCCTTCTCCGCGAAACTGGTCGCGGGCAGGATCACGTCCGCCATCTCCCCCGTCTCGTTGATGAAAATATCCTGGCACACCATAAATTCCAAATGACTCAACGCGTGCCGCGCATGATTCTGATTGGGTTCGGACATCATCGGATTCTCGCCGAGGACGAACATCCCGCGCACCTTGCCGATTTCGGCCATGTCCACCATCTCGGTCGCGGTCAACCCCGGCGTGGCGTTGAGCGGAACCCCACCCCACACGGATTCAAACCGCGCGCGAATGTCCGGATCATCCACCCGTTGATAAGCCGTAAACACCCCCGGCAGGCCGCCGCTGTCCGAACACCCCTGCACGTTGTTCTGCCCGCGCAAGGGGTTCAGGCCCGTGCCCGCTTTGCCCACATGCCCGCACATCAACGCCAGATTGACAAGCGAAAGTGTGTTATCCGTCCCATGCGTGGACTGGCTAATCCCCATCCCCCAATAAATCGCCGCCTTTTTCGCCGACGCATAAATCCGCGCCGCCTCCCGGATTTTCTCTGCCGGCACACCCGACACCGTCTCCGCCCATTCGGGGGTCAATTCTTCGAGCGATTCGATGTAATCTTCAAACCCTTCCGTCCGCCCGGCGATGAAGTCGGGGTCGTACAGCCCCTCTTTGACGATCACGTGCGCCATCGCCTGAAAAACCGCCACGTCCGTCCCGGGATTCTGCCGGAGCCACAGGGTAGAAAAGTCGGTCATTTCGATGTGGCGCGGGTCAATGACGATTAGTTTCGCCCCATTCTTGCGGACGGCGCGCTTGAGAAAGTTGGCGATGACCGGGTGCGTTTCCGTCGTGTTCGAGCCGGTGACGATGAACACGTCCAGATTCTCCATCTCCGCGATGGAGTTGGACATGGCCGACGAGCCGATGGACAGTTGCAAGCCCGTCACCGACCCCGCGTGGCACAGCCGCGCGCAGTGATCGACATTGTTCGTCCCGATCAGGGCGCGGATCAGTTTTTGGTAGAGGTAATTGTCCTCGTTCGTGGCCTTCGCGCTGGCATACGCGGCGATAGCATCCCCCCCATACGTGTTGCGAATCCGAACGAATTCACTGGCGACAAGCTCAAGCGCCTCCTCCCAGGTCGCCTCCCGCCAAACGGGCGGCGCAGTCCGATCCTCGCGGTTGACCCGGATCAGCGGCGTCTTCACCCGCCCCGGATGCCGGACGTAATCGGTGCCAAAACGGCCCTTCACGCACAGCATCCCATAGTTTGGCGCGGCGTCAAACGGCGCACTGACACGGTAAATAAAGTTGTCTTTGATATGTAAATTCATCTGGCACCCCACCCCACAATAGGGGCAGGTGGTGCGGACGGTTTGGTCGGGGGTTATCATAGCTCGCTCCTGAAGACTGATGAGAGGGGAGATTAGATAAAGCTACTCATCTGTTGTAACTACTTTTGAAAGAATTTCAATAAGGGGTGGTAAGTCATTTTTAACGGTATCCCATACAATTCTCAAATTGACTCTGAAATATTCATGAATCAAGCGATTTCTCATTCTCACAACCACAGGCCATGGAATTTCGGGAAGTTTATTTCGAGTGTCTTCGGAGACTAATTTGGCCGCTTCTCCGATCACTTCTAACGAACGAATGACAGCGTTTTGGTGCAATTTGCTGAATTCGAAAACTTCCCATTCAATATCGTTCAAGAATTCAGTAGCCTCCTGAGCCGACAAATAGATATCAAGGAGGAGTGCTTCATCACGCGGCATATACGGTCTCCAAACTATTCAAAATTTCTTTTCGGCGAATATAGTTTGGGCTTTGCTCTAATCCTTTTCGTTCCACTAGATCTACCGGACGTCCAAAGAGAGTTTCCAATTCCATTTGCATTTTGACTAAATCGAATAAAGTCGGATGAGCGTCAGGCGCAAAGGCAACGAGGACATCAATATCGCTGTCTGGGCGCAGTTTGTCTTTGACAAAAGACCCAAAAAGGGAGAATTCAGTGACTTTCCAACGGGTGGAGAAAGATTTAATTTGGGATTGGAGAGTGGGTGAAAGTTTCATTTTAAACATGCTCCACCATTAGTGTAACCATTTCCGATTCTTCCGTCCACAACTTATGCCTCTTCCCCGCAGGCCAACGAACCCGCTCCCCGGCTTTGATCGCCGCCCAATCGCCGTCCACGCTCGTAAAGCCAACCCCCTCCAGGCAGATCACGTCAATCTCCATCGGCGCGTCGTGCTCGTGGATGGTGCCGTGTGGGGCGAACTTCAGCATGGCAATGCCCAATTGATCGAGGGTGAGTAGACTTTTCGAGGACACGTTTACACATCCTTCAAAAGGGAGGGGCGTCCATTCCGGGCGTTTGACAGGGAATATTTCCAGAGACATTCTGTTTCCTTCTGTTTAATCTGTGCCGCCTGTGTACTATTCTTCTGCATCCATCGCTTTCTTGCGCCGTTTTTGCCTTGTCGCAAAGAAAATCTCGTCGGGGTTCATGCCTTGTTCCAACAACGCCTGCCGTTTGGGTTTCAGTGCCCCGGTTGGGCACGCGCCGACGCATTGACCGCAGAAGACGCAGGTGGTGTTCGTCATCCCTTCGCCCATGAACGTGCCGATCCGTGTCTCAAACCCGCGTCCGTCGAAGCTGAGGGCATAAGTAAACTGGGCATCGTCGGCGCAGACTTGCACGCACCGCCAGCAGTTGATGCACTGGTTGTAGTCCCGCAGGTAGAAGGGGTTGTCGTCATAGACGGGGGAGGTACGGCGTTTCGCTCCGGGGAAACGGTGGGTGTCCGCGCCGTATTCTTCGAGAAAGTCGAGAATTTCGGGGGCCTCGTCCAAGTTGATGGTGGAGGCGAGGAGTTCCAGAATCGTTTTGCGCCCGCGGTTTACGTCTTCGCTGTGGGTTTCGATGGTCATCCCGTTGGCGCACTCGGTCACGCACGCGGCGAGTTGGACACGTCCCCCCCCGTCTACGGAACAAAACCGGCAGAGGCCGTTGGCGGTCAGGTGCGGGTGGTAGCAGATGACCGGGATTTCGATGCCGAGTTGGGCGGCGGCGTCGAGGATGGTGGTTCCGGCGGGGACGGTGATGGGGTGGCCGTTGATGGTGAGGGAGATTTCGGGGGAACTCATAGGAACTCCTGGGAACTCAAGGAACTGAGGGGGAAATGGGTGACTTGCTGGTTTGGAAATGCACAGAGCTTCCGAAACAAAAATCCATTTGTCCTACTCACACTGTGCATTTCTTAAAAGTATTTATCGCTTTATATGACGAATGGGACAACAATCTGTTCAGGGTGGTCGTCCGACTTTACCTATGAGCTACGGGACGAAAACGAGGCGGAAGCCAACGCGGTTGTCGCGGTCGCCAGGGGTGTTGCGGTCGCGGTGAGCAGAACGGCAGTACTGCGCGTTGTCGCCCCAGCTGCCGCCGCGCAATACACGGTTCGAACCATTTGCCGGGCCGGTAGGGTTTTCTACCGCGCCTTCTGCTTTACACGCCGTGTAATAGTTCTCGCCATACCAGTCCAGACACCATTCATACACATTGCCGTGCATGTCGTACAGCCCCCAGGCGTTGGGCGGATAGGAACCGACTGGGGTGGTATTTTGGAGGTATTTTCCCTTTGGGTGGTTGTTGTAGGGATAATTGCCGTCGTAATTGGCCTGCGCGGTGGTCAGGTTCTCGCCTGTGTTAAAAGGGGTGGGGGTCCCGGCGCGGCAGGCGTATTCCCACTCTGCTTCGGTGGGCAGGCGAAATTTGCCATCCAGTTTTTTACTGAGCCATTGGCAATAGGCGGTGGCATCATGCCAACTGACATTAATGACCGGATGGGTTTTATCGGTTTGCGCTTTGCCTTTGACATCTTTGCGCCAGTCCTCGTTTCCTTTGTATTTGCTTTCCGTGACAAACGCTTCAAACTGCGCGACCGTCACCGTGTGTTCTGCCATGCAGAAATCACCTACGATCACCGGGTGCTGAGTCTCGTCCTTGCCTCGATCCACTTCGCTCTCTGGACTGCCCATCAGAAAATGACCGCCATTGATGAATACAAACCCTTCCGGGACGATTTCACGATAAAACTGTAAAGCCACATCCATCCCGGAAAAGTCCATTTCTTGGAGAAAATTAGTGTTCGCCAGCGCTTGTCTGGCAAGAAAATATTCCAGAATGGACTTGTGGGCAAATTTCCAATTCCCGGCCGCATCGCGGGTGAGAAGCGACTGCCCGGTGATTTCGTAGTCCTCTAAATCCAGGTGGTGGGTGTGGGCCACGGCGAGCGCGGCTTCTTTGGGCAAAAACAGCCCCGCGGTCCCGGTCCGTTGCCGGTAAATCTCCAGCGCCACGAACTGCGAGAATTGGAGCAGGTCTCCTTTGAATTTTTCGCGGTCTTCGGCGCGGTGCTTACGTTTGGTCGCTTCCCGGTCTAGCCATTTTTCCACCAGGGTTTCGTAAATCTGGTAGGTGTTTTTGAACGTTTGCTCGCTGTCTACCAGATAGTCAATATAGTTGAGGAGCATCGGACGCACCATCAATTTGGGGGAACGTTCCACAATGGCCGCGGCCTTTTGCTTTTTCTTGCGGTTCCAGAGGTTGAACATGCCATACTTTTTGTGCAGGTAGTGGGCAATCTCCTGGCTGTCGAAGGGGGATAGGTAAAATTTCGCCAGGGTGTGAAAGCCTTTTTCGTCAAAGCGCGGAATTTTTAGCTCGTAGGGTTGGTCTTCCTGTCCGGGGAAATATTGGGTGCGGCTGGTGATGACCACTTCGCGAAAATCGCGCACGACTTCGATGATTTCGTCTAAACGGCGGCGAAAACGTTCGTCCGCCGAGAGGTCCTCCCGTTCAGCCTGCAGGCCTTTGTCTTCATCGAAGGCATCCAACAGCAAAATCGTATCCCGCGCTTCTTTGGGGTCAATTTTTTTGATCTGGGCGAGGATGCGCTCATCTCCAAACGGGTACAGACGGATTTTGTATTTGCGGCGGAAGTTGAAAAACGAGGTGTATTGCAGATACAGATTGAGCATGAACGTGGTTTTGCCCATGCCCGAATCGGCCAGCACCAGGTAAAATTTGTCGCTTTCCTTCTTTTCGTCGAAGGCGGTGTTCATAAAAAAAGGGATGAGCGGGCTTTTGGAGACGAATTTATGGCTGAAGTGGGGTTCTTCTTCGTGGGTGGGGGAATGGTTTTGAAATTGAGTGGGAATGAACAAGGTGCGGGCGCGCGTGACGGTGGGGGGATCAAAATACGGGGCCAGGTCGCGGGACGCTTTTGAATTTTTGTAGTGGTCCAGCAGGAATTTAACGAAAAGGGACAGGGCGACCACCAGCGCGGCATTGCACACGCTGGCGAGCGCGATGCTGGTGGCCTGGCTCATGCCCCAAGCTTCAAAAAGTTGGGCAAAAGGGATGAGCTCGAAGAGGGTTTCCAAAAGTTTGTCCATAAAATTGAGGTAATTAATCACAGAGGTTACGGAGAATCCCCGAAATCTTTTCTTTGTGGGGATACAAATTGAGAAATGGTTGGCATCAGGTTTTTAACTTGCAAAAGATGAAATGAGAATCGTCATTCCAAAAATTAAAAGCACCGTCACGACCAGCCCCAATATGTTCATCCGCACAAACGTCTGGTCGTTCGGGGCCTTCGCCTGACTGAACAACAGCGTTGCGCTGGAGCCGAGGACGATCAATGGCAGGCCGCAACAGGGCAGGATGAGCATCAACACGCTCTGTTCGGTTTGGGTGAACTGATCAAAGCCCAACGTAGCCCCGAACGAGGCCGCGAGCAGGCCGCCAATCAAAAACAGCACGCTAAACAGCGCCATTAAAAGAACCCTTTTGGAAGTCAAAGTACGCGCTCCGGGTGGGTGTAAATCCGCATGCGATCCTGGCGCAGGTAGGCGACGATGGTGATATTCCACGCGTCGGCCAGGGAGACGGAGAGGCTGGTGGGGGAGGTGCGGGAGCAGACGATGGGCGTGCCCATGCGCCGGGCTTTGTTGATCATTTCACTGCTGATGCGCCCGCTGGAGAGCAGGATGTGGCCGGGGGTGCTGATCCCTTGCAGGAGGGCGGCTCCGGCGAGTTTGTCCAGGCAGTTGTGGCGGCCCAGGTCTTCCACTTGCAGGAGGATGTCGGAAGGGGTGGCAAGGACAGCGGTGTGGATGCCGCGCGAGCGTTGGTAGCGTTCCGCACCGAGATGGAGTTGGCGCATCAGCCCGGCGAGGGTGTCCGGTCCGGCGTGGAGGGCGTCGGTCAGCGGATCATGTTGGGTGGAGAGATCGTCAAACGTGACCCCGCCCCCGCATCCGGCGGTGACGATCAGGCGTTCGGGGGGCGTGAAATCGTGCGTGAGCCAGACATCCACGCAATGGCTGTCGGAGATGTGCAGGGTGGCGATTTCGTCGGCGGTGGTGATGATGCCTTCGTTGAACAAGAACCCGACCCCCAGCCAATCGAGTTGGTGCGGGGTACACATGAACGTGGCGAGTTCCCGCCCGTTCACCGTAATACAGGCGGTGGCTTCTTCGACGATCTCGTCTTCGACCTCGTGCGGGGCGCCGACCCCGACACTGATGTAGCGCACGGGTTGGATTCCGTGGGAGGCTGGAAGTTCAGGTTTATCCAGCATCGGACACATCAAACGTGGCTTCGGCGTGATCGATCATCTGTTGTTCGGGCATTTGGTAGGTTTGGGCGAGGCCGTTTTCGACCATTTCGGCGGTATCTTCGGGCAAGTCCTGGTAGAAGAGGTCGGCGCGGGCGGTGTAGGAGCCGGGGAGTACCGCGCCGCGAATGTGCAGGGTCATTTCGAGGCGGGGGTCAATGGTTTCGATGATGCTGACGTTTCCGGCGGGGTGCCCGAGAGGGTTGTAGAGGGTGACCTCGGCACTGGGCTTTTTTTGGAAGGGGGTGATTTCCAGGTATACGCGCAATCTTCGTCCATCCGGGTAGGGTTGAACGGCAAAGGTGCGGATACGAACTTCGTGGGGGGGGAGGGGGATGTCGTCGGGGTCGTGAAAGAAGATGTCCATAGGGTGGTAATTATACCGTATCGGTGAAGGCGGTTAGGGCGGTGAAATTTGTATGCGAAAAAAAAAAGGTGTGCGGAGTTCCGCACACCTTTTGAAGGGAAACTATTAACCTTTGCCTTTCTTTTGGCGTAGGCCAATGACCCACATCGGGCCGAGGATGAGCCAGGGAACCCAGCCCAGAGAAGGCTTTGTTGCTGGCAAGTGGGTGATGGTTGAAGGGTTGGTGATAATGGGCAGGTACACATCAAATCCAACTGTGACGATGGCGGTATCGGTGGCGGTGACCGAGTCTCCGTATAAAGTGGTCCCGGTCCATGAACCTTCGTTGACGGTGTCCACGAGAATGGTGGTGGTGGCGGTGATAAAGGCGCTGGCACCCGGTGGGAGGTTATAGACAAACCCCGTCAGAAGCGTGCCAAGTTGGTCATCCACCAAATCGTGTGTAGTGACGGTGATGTCTCCGGTATTTTGGATGGTGTAACAGTAGGTGACATCCGTGCCGGGCGCAACGGCAATGGCATCGGTCGTAGCACATTGACCGGGATCGGTGCCGACGGTTTTGGTCAGTTCAAGTTCCGGGGTGGGGGGCAAACACCCGGCGATGGTGACGCTATCCACCTGCCAC
>JABWBV010000667.1 GCA_013359445.1 Anaerolineales bacterium
AACACCGCCACCAACTGCAACACCCCCCACTCCCGCGTCACAAACGGCAAACTTTGGGCGAATAGGCCCATTAAAATATTCTCCCCCCTCTCCTGCTTTGATGAGAGGAGCAGGGGGTGAGGTTCCCCCCTCTCCCGCTCGGAGGAGAGGGGCCAGGGGTGAAGGCCTCCCCCCGCCACCCCATTCAACGTCAAAAACCCCAAAAGCACCAAATTGTACGCCAGCACTGGGTTGCGAAACAGAAAATACGGCAGAGCAAAGAGCACGCCCGTGAGCGGTTGTGGATCGGACAGGGCGAACGCGCCGGGTTCGGGATAAAAGATCGGGGCATTCCAGTACCCCGCGTACCCGTGCGCCAGCGCCTGAGCGTTCCAGATCAACGTCCACAGGTTGAATAAAGGCACCGTCGCCGCCGTTTCGGTCCCCAATGGCAAGTGGGTGGGCAAATGCAAAATGAGCGGCCAGGTCAGGATAACCGCGGTGAGGAAGAAGAAACCGTATCGAATCCCTCTGTTTTCCATGCTGTTTTTAGCGCGTCATCTTCGGAAACGTGGATTTCAGGGAAGCCAACCGGGATTGGTCCCATTCACAACCATCTCAGACACCCAACTGTCCAACGTCCACACCATAATTTCGGGCTGGGCATCCGAATCCCCCAACTTGAGCCGCTGATACACCATCGCCCGGCTCCAATCATCCCACCGGAAGTTGTAATACGCGTAAGCCGTATCCGCCGCGATGATTTGCCCAAACGACATATCAAATGGCATGATCCACAATTGATTCCCCACCTCTGTCCCCACGGGTTTAAAGTTGAACACCACCCACTCCCCATCGGGCGACCATTGGGGTTGGGCCAGGAAATTGCCGTTCATGTCCTCGCTGTTGAGCAGGGCCGATACGTCCAGCAGGTTAAAGTCTGCCAAAAACAACGCCTCCAACCCGGAATCGGGCAACATGCCGATGAACAACATCGCCGCCCCGTCGGGGGACCACGATCCGGGCAGGCCGGTGGAAGTCGCCAGGGCCATTTCCTCGTTCGTTTGCAGGGTCAGCACCCGCGTGTTTCCCGTACCCTGATCGAAAAAGGCCATTCGCCCGCCGTCCGGTGACCACGTGGGACCGTACCCCGTCACTTGCTCATCCGAAAACAACGCGGCGGCCTGTCCGCTCTCTACGTTGACCGTCCACACGCGCGGGGCACTGTACGGCGATCCGGGTTCGACCCCCACCCGCTCGAAACTGTACGCAATCAGTGTGCTGTCGGGCGACCACGCAGGGGTGGAGCACCGATTCGGGGAACAGGCGACCAGTTTGGTCGGGTTGCTACCGTCCTGGTCGATCACCCACAGATCAATTCCGCCTTCGTCGGTTGCGACGGAGTAGGCAATCCGTTCGCCGTTGGGTGAAATGCCGTAATCGTACAACGCGCCCCCGGTTTGGGTTAACTGCACGGGCGTAAGGTCATTGGGGGCAATCGTCCATAAATCGCGTGCTGTTCGGTCGGGGTGGATGTAAATGATGCGTGGGGCGCGGATTTGAAATTCCCAGCTTACGGCCTGAGATAAAACTTGACCCGACTCGGCCAGGCCCCCGGCCTCTAACTGGGCGGTGTAGGTTTCGCCGGGGATCAGGGGCTGATCAGGGGTGAAGATCATCGTCGTTCCCTGCCAGGTAAACTTCCCGATGACGGGGGTGGCATCCGCGCTGGCGAGGGTGAACCGCGGAAAGATGGTTGCCGCCTGCATGGGTTCATCAAACTCGATTTGGAGGGAGGTATTCGCCCCGGGTTGGGTTCCATCTTGGGGCAAGGTCTGGATCACACGCACGCCCGCCGAATCTTCCATCCACAACAGCCCGGCGGTTGTGAGGGCGAGCGCGGCAAGAATGCCCCAAACAAGGTAATCAAAGCGGTCGAATTTCATGGAAACAAATACGGTTGCGCCGGTTCTTCCACTTCTTGTACCGATTCGGCGTGAATGAGGGGCAGGGTTTGCCCGTCCAACTTCAGCACGTCCACGGAACCTTTGACCCGCACCCACTGGTTGTCGGGCAGGTCTGCGCCTTCCGGCCACGCGACAATCATGCCAATGGCGAACGCGTCTGCCACACAGCACGAGAGGGTGAAGCGCCCGACCATAAATTGCCCCTCGCTCAGCCGGGGGTCCTGGTACACAAACCCGACCACGTCCGCCGCTTGCCCGGTCATTTCCGCCGGAGTCTCTGAAAAATTGAACATCCGCACCCAGTCCAAAATCGTCCGGTCGTTGGGGGGCACTTCGAGCTGGAACAGGCTCCCGCTCGCGTCGAAGGTGAGCGGTGCGTTGCCGCTGATGCCCCGGTTCCCAATCGCGCTCGCCCCCAGCGGACTGGCGGGGATCAGCACCCCTAGCAGGACGGGCAAAGCCACCAGGAAGAGTGCCCACAGCGTGCCTTTCCCCTCGTGATCGTGATCCTCGTGGTCGTGTGCGTGACCTTCGTGATCATGTGCGTGCGCCTCGCCCCGCGCCCGGAACAATATCCACGCCAAAATTAGAAATCCGGCGACGCCAAACCACACTAGCCCGAAAAAGCGTTCGTTGATGTAGTAATACAGCGTTCCGGTAAATAATTTAAGCGCCAGGAAAATGCCTAGCGCGACCAGAATGAGGATTTGTAGAGTTCTGTAGGTTTTGGGGTTCATGGAGTACCTCAGCAACTTAGTTTACCGTATTTTTTCGCAGGGGAGATGAAAAGAAGATTGTAACTTCTAATTGAAAATCATTTTCAATTATTGACAAGTCTCAAGATTCCCCTATAATTCCGTTCTTATTGAAAAACATTATCAATAAGAATATTGATTTGAGGAGCTTTGGTATGAATAATCCGAAAATTTTGCCAGTGACGGTTTTGTCCGGGTTTTTAGGATCAGGCAAAACGACTTTGTTGAACCATGTTCTAAAAAATCGGGAAGGGTTGCGGGTCGCTGTGATTGTCAATGATATGAGCGAAGTGAATATTGATGCGCAGTTGGTGCGGGATGGGGAGGCGCAATTGAGCCGGACCGAAGAAAAACTGGTGGAGATGACGAATGGCTGTATTTGTTGCACCCTGCGGGAGGATTTGTTGGTAGAAATTGGGCGGCTGGCTCGGGCTGGGCGGTTTGACTATTTGTTGATCGAATCTACGGGCATTGCCGAGCCGATGGCGGTTGCGGCCACGTTCGACTTCCCGCTTGACGAGCAAGGGCACTCCCTGGCAGATTTAGCCCGCCTCGATACGATGGTGACCGTGGTGGACGCCTCCGATTGGTTGGAAAAATACACCCAAGAGTTATCGCTGGCCGAACTGGGGATGGCAGTTTCCGATGAGGATGGGCGCACCCTGGCCGATTTGCTGGTGGAACAAGTGGAATTTGCCAACGTGATTTTGCTCAATAAAACCTATCTGGTGATGCCGGAAGAGAT
>JABWBV010000668.1 GCA_013359445.1 Anaerolineales bacterium
AGCATCATCAACATCAGCTCGGTCGGTGGCATCGTGCCCCTGGATCGGCTGGGCGTCTACTCGGCCACCAAGGCCGCCATCCACCAGCTGACGCGGGCGCTCGCGCTCGAGTGGGCCGGCCAGGGCGTGCGCGTGAATGCTATCGCCCCCGGCTGGGTAGACACCGACTTCACGAGCGGTCTCTTCGCGAGCCGCCATGGAGAGCGCCTGCTGGCCGAGATCCCAATGGGGCGCCTGGCCACTCCGCACGACGTGGTGGGAGCAGCACTCTACCTGGCGAGTGAGGCCAGCGCCTATACCACCGGCAGCATCATTGTGGTGGATGGGGGCCGATCGTTGCGGTAGCGGTCGGCCCCGGCTTTCAGGCGGTGGCCAGGTCAACCTCGGCCAGCTCCTCGGGGGTGAGCGTCCAGCCAGCGGCGGCGACGTTCTGCTCGACCTGCTCTGGCCGCGTGGCGCCGGCAATCACGCTGGCAACGTGGGCCTGGCTCGCGAGCCAGCCAATCGCGAGCTCAAGCACGCTCCGATCGCGCGCCGCGGCGATCGCCTCAAGCCGTTGCAGGGTGCTGAAGTTCTTCTCGTTGAGAATGCGGTCGGCAAGAGGCCCGGCGCCCGCCAGACGCGTGCCGGGAGGCGCGGATTCACCGGGCCGGTACTTGCCGGTGAGGAACCCGCTCGCCAGCGGGAAGTAGGGCAGGATGCTGACCCCGTAGGCCCGGCAGGCCGGGACAAGCTCACGCTCGATGCGGCGGTCGAGCAGGTTGTATTCGTTCTGGGCCGAAACGAATGGCGTGAGGTTCCCTGCCCGGGCAACGAAGTGCGCCTCGGCTGTCTGCCAGGCCGCGAAATTGGAGTGGCCGACGTAGCGCACCTTGCCCGCGCGGATCAGGTCGTCGAGTGCGCGGAGGGTTTCTTCGAGGGGCGTTTCCCCGTCCCAACTGTGGACTTGATAGAGGTCAATATAGTCGGTGTCCAGACGGCGGAGGCTGGCGTGAACGGCGTTGAAGATGTGATGGCGGGAGGCCCCGCGCGCGTTGGGGTCTTCCCCGACCGGGTGGCGGAACTTGGTGGCGATCAGGTAAGCGTCGCGCCGGGTTTTGATGGCTTGCCCAATCGTTTCTTCAGAGCGGCCTTTTTGGTAGATGTCTGCCGTGTCGATGAAGTTTAGGCCTGCATCGCGCGCGGCGGTGAGGAGGTCGTTGACGGTCGCCTGGTCCACCTTGCCGCCAAACTGGTTGGTGCCCAGGCCGATGGCGGATACTTTGAGGCCGGAATGGCCGAGGTTACGATAGTGCATTAATTGTCTCCTTGTACACCGGCTTTTATAAAGCGAGGCTCAGAAAAGCCAAAATAAAACAAATAAACCCGGCCAACCCAAACAAAAACGTGGTGCGCCCCCCCTTTTGGTATTTTTCTTCTGCCGCTTGAATCATCGGCTTCGCATCTTTCCCGGCTTTGCGCGCCTCGGTGCGGATTTTGACATTGCCGCTCACCTCGTCAAACGCGGGAACCAGGGCGGCAATCCACAACAGAAACGCACCCAGAAAATAGGCATTCGAGATGGCGCCGGGATTTTGGGCAAAAAGAAACCAAATCACCCCGATCAGGGTAACTGCGCCAACGATCAATACAAGATTGAGCCAAAAAGGACGTGGGGAAGAGAAAAATTTCATCGTTTACTCCATAAAACCTGATGCCCGGAGATTGTAACTGCCTTTGCAGGAGTTTGCCAGTCTCTTTACAACTTGTCGATCCTTCTACTTTGCGATACGATACACCATATGCCAAATCGTCATCAATTTCCGGTCATGCTTGTTTTGGGGGATGCGCTTGTGTTTATTTTAATCACTATCATTGGCTTTGCCTCCCATGATCGCCTGGAATCAGGCCTTTTGCGTTTCCTGGCCACGTTTGTGCCCCTGATCGTAAGCTGGACCCTGATCGGGGTGCATGTCGGCGTGTTTGACCCCGCGCGGGTCGCCGATCCCCGCCAATTGTGGCGTCCCTTCTGGGCAATGGTCCTCGCCGGGCCGTTCGCCGGATGGATGCGCGGCGTCTTTTTAGGCAGTGGTGTGGCCCCCCTCTTTGTCGTTGTGCTTGGCGGGTTCAGTGCCCTCGCCCTCCTCGCCTGGCGCACCCTCTACTGGTTCCTCACCCGCGGCAAATCCGCAAACTAACAAACCAGCAAACTAACAAATCCGCAAATCAGCGTTTCAGCAAAACCGCCCACCACTCGTCTCTCATCACTCATCACTTATGGACGAACCCTCCCTCATCCATGCCGCCCAACACGGCGACCTCACCGCCTTCAACCGGCTGGTGATGACCTATCAGGATATGGCCTACAATGTCGCTTACCGCATTGTCGGCGACCCGGACTCTGCCTCCGACGCAACGCAAGACGCGTTCATCTCTGCCTTCAAACATCTAAACAGTTTTCGCGGTGGGTCCTTTAAAGCCTGGATGCTCCGCATTGTCACCAATACCTGCTACGACGAACTCCGCCGCCGCAAACGTCGTCCCACCACCCCTCTCGAACCCCTCAACGACGACGAAGAAGAAATCGAATCCCCCATCTGGCTCAAAGACCCAGGCGAAACCCCCGAAGAACGCACCGAACGGGCCGAACTCCACTACGCCATTCAAGACTGCCTCAACAGCCTCTCTGATGATTTTCGGACCGTCGTCGTCTTGGTCGATGTTCAGGGAATGGATTATGAAGAAGCCGCGACCATCACCCACAAACCCCTCGGCACCATCAAAAGCCGTCTGGCACGGGCACGCGATAAACTGCGCGATTGCCTTCAAGGAGTCCGGGAACTTTTGCCCACCTCCTACCGTCTTGAAGAGCAGGTACTATGAAACAGATCATCACTCCTCAAGAACAGGAAACGCTTTCCGCCTACCTGGATAATGCGCTCAACCCTCGGGAACGGCAACGGTTAGAAACCCATCTGCAAACCCGCCCCGAACTGCGCGCCGCCCTCGAAGACCTGCGGCAAACCCAACAACTGCTCCGTGCGGCCCCCGTCCTACGCGTCCCGCGCAACTTCACCCTCACCCCGGAGATGGCAGGCTTACGCACCCGCCCCCCACGGGCCTACCCCGCCTTTCAATGGGCCTTTGCCCTGGCGATGGTCCTCTTCGTGGCTGTCTTGGGCGGAGAAGTCTTTTTCAGCAGTCCCGCGGCCATGCCTGCCTCAGATGTGGCCCTGGCCCCTGCCATAGAAAGTTTCGCTGTTGAGGAAGCCCCCCTGGAAACGATGGAAGAATCTGCCCCCGCGGAAGTCCCCCCGGATGCCCGCAATATGGGCGACCCCCCAGAAGGAGAAAGCGTCCCCGGCCCCGCCGATAGCGGCCCCGCTGATAGCGGCCCCGCTGATAGCGGCCCCGCCCCGGAAATAACCCCCACCCCCTTCGGGGATTTCATCGTTGCCGCCGA
>JABWBV010000669.1 GCA_013359445.1 Anaerolineales bacterium
TAAAAACAGGAGCTGGAATGAAGGATTATCTCAATCGCATCGGTGTCTTGACCGGGGGCGGGGATTGCCCGGGCCTCAACGCGGTCATCCGCGCGGTCGTCAAAACGGCGATCCACGAATATGGCTGGGAAGTGTATGGGATCGAAGATGGGTTCGAGGGGCTAATCCAGCCCGGCAAAGTCAGACCGCTCACCTTTGCGGACGTGCGCGGGATTCTGCCCCGGGGTGGCACCATCCTCGGCACGACGAACCGCGCGGACCCGTTCCATTATGAGGTCGAATCCGGCGGGGAAGTGAAGGTGTTTGACGTGTCCGACAATGTCGTGCGGCAAGCGCAAGTGTTGGGGCTGGACGCGCTCGTCGTTATCGGGGGAGATGGGTCGTTGCGAATTGCCTACGAAATGAGTAAAAAAGGCTTGCGCGTGGTGGGCGTGCCCAAAACGATTGACAACGACCTGCAAGGGACGCTGGTCACGTTCGGGTTTGACACCGCGGTCAATACGGCGATGGACGCCCTCGACAAACTGCACACCACTGCCGAAAGCCATCACCGTGTCATCATTTTGGAAGTGATGGGGCGGGACACTGGCTGGATCGCCCTCAAAGCGGGGTTGGCGGGCGGCGCGGACATCATCCTGATCCCGGAAATTCCCTTTGAGATTAGCGAGATTGTCGAAAAAATCAAAAGCCGGAGCCAGCACGGGGCCAAGTTCAGCATTATCGTGATTGCCGAGGGTGCCAAACCCGCCGGGGGCGAGGCCTCCTACCTGGCGGATCGCGATGTGGGCGGGATGAAACGCCTGGGCGGAGCCGGAGAGGGGTTGGCGACCGCGCTCAAAACCCATGTCCGCGCGGATGTCCGCGTGACCGTGCTCGGCCATCTCCAGCGGGGCGGTTCTCCGACCGCGTTTGACCGGCTGTTGGGGACAAGATTCGGCGCGGCGGCGGTGCATCTCATCGCAGAGGGCAAACTCAATCACATGGTTTCACTGGAAAACGATGCGATTGTCTCTATCCCGATGGAAGAAGTTGTCGGAAAACAAAAATTTGTGCCCCTGGACAGTGACCTGATCCGCACCGCGCTGGATTTGGATTTGTGTTTGGGGAACACGCGGACGTTTATTCTTAGTTTGTAGTCACGCACGAAAGTGCGGTTCTCTGTGCGAGGAACGGCACTAGCGTGCCTCACTACAAACCCACCCAAACGAATGGACCACCCAATGAACACCTACCCTCTCCTTCAAATTGACGCTTTTACCACCCAACCCTTGCAGGGCAACCCATGTGCAGTTGTGTTTGATGCCGACTCGCTCGACGCGGAGACAATGCTCGCCATCGCCCGTGAGATGAACCTGTCCGAAACCGCGTTCGTCCTGCACTCAGACAAAGCGGACTTCCGCGCGCGGTACTTCACCCCCGCCGAAGAAATCCCCCTTGCCGGACATCCCACCATCGCGACCGTGTACGGGCTAATCGAAACCGGGCGGCTGAACCTGATGGCGGATCATCAATCCATTACCCTGGAATTGCAGGCCGGGGTCATTCACGTGGAAATTTACTCAGAGAAAACGCCGCATTGTTCTCCCTGCAAGGTTAAGCGCATCGTCATGGCCCAGAAAAAGCCCATCTTTCTGGAAACTTTCGCCGCCGAAATCGTGATGCCGGTATTCGGCTTGCAGACGGAAGATGCCCTGCCCGGCGTGCCCATTCAAGTGGTCAGCACAGGCACCCCGCAATTGATGATTCCGGTGCGAGAACTGGACATATTGCGCCGGATCAACATGGACATTCCTGCCTACACCGCCCTGCGCCGAAAGGGCGCGTTTTTCAGCCCGCACCTGTTTTGCCTGGGCGGGGCGACGGAGCGGGGGAACACGTTTGCCCGACATTTCGGCGTGCCCCCGGACAGCCCGGAGGACCCGTTCACTGGTTCGGCGACGGGCGGGATGGGGGCGTATTTGTGGCGGTACGGGTTGATCGAAAAACCGGTCTTCGTCGCAGAGCAGGGGCATTGGATGCATCGCCCCGGCGAGGCAACGGTGGAGGTGATCGGGGCACGGGAGGAGATCGAGACGGTGAAGGTGGGCGGCCCAGCGGTGACAGTGATGCGTGGGGAGTTGACGATTTGATTTTTTCACCATAAAGGGACATGAAGAACACGAAAGAGGCTATTTAACCCTTCGTGTTCTTCGTGGCGCAACAGGAATGGAAACATGTCGCTATTACAGAAATTTCTTTTAGCTGTTCAGTTTATTGGCGTTTGGGCCGTTCTGCGGACGATTTTGTATGCGTTGTACCGGGATTGGATGAACCGCGGGTACAAGCCGGTGACCGATCCCTGCGCGAGGCCGGGCACGGTGCAGGGGTTCGAGGCCACCCCGCGCGGGGGGATTTTCCGGTTCGAGAACGGGATCACGCTCGAAGTGCATTTTCTCGCCCCGGACATTGTGCGGACGACGTGGACGCCGGGAAAATTGCCCACCCCTTACGCCCTCTCCCAAGCCGCGCTCGATGAGACTCTTTCTCCGATTAGCCCCGAAGCTTATCTGGCTACACGCAAGGATAGCGAGGTGTGGATTTTTTCAACACCCGCGCTGACTCTGACATTCCATTCCACTGGCACGCTCGAATACCGCTCCCCGGACGGTGAATTGTTGAAGTGCGAGGACTCACCCACCCGCGCCGGTGAAGGCTGGACGCAAACTTTCAACCTGCAACCTTCCGAACACATTTACGGGTTGGGCGAGCGGACAGCGGGGTTGAATCTGCGCGGGGGGCGGTATCGCTTTTGGAATTCCGATCCGGCGGGGAGTTACGGGCCGGGGACCGACCCGGTGTACGTTTCGGTTCCGGTGTGGATTGGGCGGCATGTCGGGGGGAGTTATTTGACGTTTTATGAGAATTCGTGGGAGGGGGAGGTGGCGTTTGAGGGAAAGGGGGAACTTGGGGGAACTGTAGGAACTGAGGGGAATTCTCAGATTTCGTTTGTGGGTGGCGCGCTACGGTCCTATTTTATTCCCGGAGAACTGCCGCATCTCACGCGGCGGTTCAGTGATTTGACGGGGCGCGCACCCCTGCCGCCGCGGTGGGTGTTGGGGTTTCACCAGTCGCGGTGGGGGTATATGAATGAGGGGGATATTCGGCGGGTGGTGAAGGGGTTCCGGGAACGGGATTTGCCGTTGGCGGCGATTCATCTGGACATCGATTACATGCGCGGGTTCCGAGTGTTTACCGTGGACCAGACGCGGTTTCCCGATTTGGGCAAGCTGGCGGGAGATTTGTCCGCGCAAGGGGTGAAGGTGGTGACGATTATCGATCCGGGGGTGAAGGTGGATGGAGATTTTGATGTGTATCGGGAGGGGTTGGAGGGAGGAATGTTTTGCGGTTCCCATGAGTTCCCACAAGCTCCCTTGAGTTCCGTGGAGGGAAGGGAACTGGG
>JABWBV010000670.1 GCA_013359445.1 Anaerolineales bacterium
ATTTCTGGAGCAGTCATTTGGAAAAACGAACTTAATTTCATCTAGCAGTTCTCACTATTTACAGGGAATGTAGGCTTGTACTCAACCAGTGTAAGGAGTTCCGAAAAAAGGATGAAAGGGGCATCCCCCCTTTCATCCTTTGTTCCGAGTGGTCTCTTTTTACGCGTAAGGAATTACGTAGGCTTTGATTTAATTTTTTAGTCTTCCGAGCCTTCCAGAGAAATAAACAAAATTTTGACGGCGATGGGCAATATCACCATCACCGTCAAAATTTTGAATAAGCTCCACACCAAACGTTTAAAATCCAAAACTTGTTGAAATGAAATCACCGCTTCTTTCAATTCAAGTCATTGCTCAGATGAGGAGAGGCTAACCTCTCCCCTGGCTCAGTCGCACTCAACTTCGTGATATTACTCTTCAAGGGTAGACAAAACAGTAGACAAAAGAAAACTTCACTTCACAGAATGATATTCCCGACTATAATTTCTCCACCTAAACTCAAAGAGGTGAATGAAATGGATCTCCCCCTTGCCTTTGTTATTGAAGATGATAGAAATCTATCTTTTGCATATGCAGAAGCGGTTGAGGATGCAGGTTACCAAACCAAAATCTTTCGCGATGGAAGTGAAGGCCTAGAGAATCTAAAAGCCTCTGTCCCTTCCCTCCTCGTTCTCGATCTAAATTTGCCAGGTGTTCATGGGCTAGATATTCTCAAGTACGTTCGCGCAGACGAACGATTTAAAAATTCCCGCATCATTATCACCACCGCCGATGATCGCACTGCCACCACCCTTTATGGACAAGCCGATATTGTCCTGGTCAAACCCATCGGCTATAGCCAACTTCGCGATTTAGCCGCCAGATTAGGCAGAAAAAACATAAGTGCTCAGGCCTAGCGAAAAAACTCCCCCCCCTTTTTCGGAAACTTCTTCTTTCCTCTAAGCCGTTACAAAAATCCTGTGCCGTTTATAATGGGGCCATGCAAAAACGTCTCGTGCCGCTTCTCTTCCCGATCTTGTTGGTATCCCTCGTCGGGCTGATCTACCTTCAAGAAAGCGGAAACCGCACCCTGCGCGCGGCCGAACGCGCCTTCCAGCAGGGCGATCCCGGACAGGCCGCGACTTTGCTCGCTTCCCTGGCCCCCCAACGCCCCACCCTTTGGGAACAAGCCGGGATATATGCCCTTCAAGCAGGCGATCCGCTCACCGCCCAGCAATATCTTCAACAGGCCCAAACCGCAGGCGTCTTAACCGGAGCCGGCTACCTCATATTAGGCGATCTTTATTTGGAACAAGACGCCCCACCCACCGCCCTCGCCACCTGGGAAGAAGCCCTCGTACAAGGTGCCCCGGCGCTGGACGTTTATCACCGGCTTTTCGCGGCCCACCGCGCCGCCAACAATATCCCCTCCGCCATCGAAACCCTCCGCCACATCCTCGCCCTGACTCCCCAAGATGCCCAGGCCACCTACCAGATGGGCCTTCTCCTCACCACCCGTGACCCGGCAACCGCCCTCACCTATCTCCTTCAAGCCGCCGAACTGGACGAAACCCTCTCCGAAAAAGTGCGCTTGCTCCAAAACAGCTACCGCCCCTCCGAAGAAACCGACGACCCCGCCTATACCTTCGTCAACGTGGGGCAAGCGTTGGCCGCCCTGGGCGAATGGGCCCTCGCGCGGGAAGCCTTTGTCCAGGCGGTGGAAACCAACCCGGACTATGCCGAAGCCTGGGCCTTTTTAGGCGAAGCGAAAAGCCAATTGGGCGAAGATGGTTTGGTCGAGTTGGATACCGCCCTAAATCTCAACCCTGGTTCTTTAACCGCCAATATGTTGTATGCCCTCTATCAAAAACGGCAAGGGCACTTTGAACTAGCGTTGATTTATCTGCACGCCGCCGACACGCTAGACCCAGGCAACCCCGCCATTCAAGTAGAACTTGGCAGTACCCTCAATGAAATGGGGAATTTCAATCAAGCCCTGGCCTATTTTCAAAAAGCGACCGCCTTGGCCCCGCGCGAAGCCCTTTACTGGCATTTGCTCGCACAGTTTTCATTCCAAAATAATACCCTCATCGAAGAAGTTGGCCTGGCCGCCGCGCGCGAAGCCCTCCTCCTAGACGATCAAGACCCGGTCGCCCTGGACTTGATGGGCTTTGGGTATTATCTGCTCAACGAAATGTCCACTGCCCAACGCTTTCTCCTCCAAGCCGTGGCCCTGACCCCGGACGATCCACACCCCTGGTACCATTTAGGCTTGGTCTCCTTATGGCTGGGGGATACCCAACAAGCCTACGACCACCTCACCCGCGCGGTGTCTCTGGCCCCATCCTCCTCCATTGCCGAGCAAGCCCAACGAGTACTGATGCGGTACTTTCCGTAACCCAATGGCGTGTGCTAAAATTACGCCCGATTTAGAACCCCCATATCTACTCACCAAGAGTAGAGCATCCCGAAAAAAGGATGAAAGGGGCGATGTACCTTCCCCCCTTTCATCCTTTTTTGGGCTTTTCCCTCATTCCGCGTGAGTAATTACACCCCCACTTTTAAAGGAACATAAAACATGAACCGCTCTATTAATCGCTTTTTGATTCTTTTGATCGTGCTTGTGCTTTCAAGCCTGGCCTGTTCTTTGGGTGCCACCGGCACACCCACCGAAGTTCCCTCTGGCCCAAAAATCCTGTTTCAGGACGATTTTTCCAGCAAAGGTAATGAATGGTTACAGTTGCGCGATGCGGATGGCATTACCGATTATGAACAAGAAGGCTACCAGATCAAAGTCGATAAAACGGAGTGGATTTTTTGGTCCAACCCCGGCATTAGCCTGACCAATCTCAAAATTGACGTAGATGCCTCAAAAATCGACGGCCCGGAAGAGAATGAATTTGGCGTCATTTGCCGCTATGTAGATGAAAACAATTTTTACTTCTTCACCGTCACAAGTGATGGGTTTTTCAGTATCAACAAAGTGATCAATGGAGAATACGAGTTTATTGGCATGGACGAATTCGGCACCACCGATGCTGTCTTACCGGGCAACGCGCTCAATCACTTAACCGCAGAATGTAACGGGAACACGCTGAAGTTTTGGGTGAATGGAACCCTTCTGCTGGAAACGCAAGATGATTCGTTCACGGTTGGGGATGTCGGGTTGATCGCTGGCACTGCCGATACGATTGGCACCAATATTCTTTTTGATAACTTTGTGGTGACGGAGCCATAAAAAAACCGGATTTTATGCACTTTTTCAAGAAAGCCAGGTTCTGGTTTTTGCTCGGCGTGGTGGGGTGCGTGTTCGGGTTATCCGGATGTTCGGGGTGGCCTACCCCCGCGTGGAGCACGGACGTGTTATTCCAGGATGATTTTTCAGTTCTGGGAGGCAAATGGAGCCGGGTTCGGGATGCCTCCGGGATTACCGATTACGATCAGGGTGGGTAT
>JABWBV010000671.1 GCA_013359445.1 Anaerolineales bacterium
CCCCCATCCTCCGTCCTCTCCCCAAGAGCGCCCCATGAAAGAAGAACCCTCCCACCCCATTCAGGATTTTTACCCCGAAAACGTCGCCCACTGTTATGGCTGTGGACGGCTCAACGAACACGGCCTACAAATCAAAAGCTACTGGGACGGCGTCGAGTCCGTTTGCACCTATCGCCCACGCCCCTACCACACCGCCATCCCCGGCTACGTCTACGGCGGCCTGATCGCCTCCCTCATCGATTGTCACGGCACGGGAACCGCCGCCGCGGCCGCCTATTCCCATGCCGGGCGCGCCCCCGGCTCCGAACCCCCCTTCCGCTTTGTCACCGGCAATCTCAACGTTCGTTATCACCGTCCCACCCCCCTCGATGCAGACCTGGACCTGCGCGCCACCGTACGCGAAATCAAAGGCCGCCGCATCACCGTCGAAGTCACCCTTTCCGCGCGGGGAACCGTATGCGCCACTGGTGAAGTGATCTGTTTCGAGATGCCGGAAGAAATGCTCGCCGAATCGCCATGAAAAAGCTCTATCATTACTATAAACAACTCCTGGCCCCGTACCGCCTCCAAGTCCTCCTCTCGGTCCTAGCCCTGCTGATTACGACGGCCCTCCAACTGATTATCCCCACGATCATCCAACAAGTCATCGACACCGGCCTGGCCCGCGCAGACATGGTTTACCTGGGTTGGGCAGGGGGCCTCATCCTGGGCGTGGGGCTAATCCGTGCGTTTATCTATTTTTGGCAACGTTACCTCAGCGCATGGATCGCCCAACACATCTCCTTTGACCTTCGCAATCGCCTTTACGACCACATTCAACACCAACCCTTCACCTATCACGACCGCAACTCCACCGGCCAACTCATCAGCCGTTGTATCGAAGATGTCCGCTCCACCAACGAATTTACCGGCACCGGCATTGTCGAATTGAGTTCCATCGTCCTGCTGATTTCCGGCATCACGGTTTTGCTCTTCCTCACCAATTTTCGGTTAGCGGTCATCGCCCTCCTGCCCATGATTCCCCTGCTCGTGATGACCACCCGCTTTGGACGGCGCATCGGCGGGATGTTTCTGAAAATTGATCAGGCTCTCGGGGAATTGTCTGCGCGCTTACAGGAAAACGTCGCGGGGGTGCAGGTCGTTCGGGCCTTTGCCCGCGAACCCTACGAGATGGAACGCTTTGCCCAGGCCAACCGCAAGGTGTACGAGGCCCGCGTTCGCACCCTCACCCAGTTTGCCGTACTATTCCCCACCACCCAATTCCTCGTCACGCTCGGCACCATCTTGATCCTGTGGTTTGGCGGGCAAATGGTCCTCACGGGCGAGCTGACCATTGGTGAACTGGTGGCCTTTAACGCCTATTTGCTGATGATGGCAACCCCGGCCCAACAACTGACCTGGATGGTCAACATGGCTGGGGAAGCGTCTGCCGGTCTGGAGCGGATTTTTGAGGTGTTGGACCGTGCCCCGGAGATCGCCACCCCGCGCGAGGCGGTGGTTTTGCCCCCGTTGACCGGGCGGGTGGAATTTCGGGATGTGTGTTTTCGCTATGCAGGCGTGGGTCATGCCGCCTTGCAGGACATCGCCTTGACGGTAAAACCCAATCAGGTCATCGCGCTGATCGGCCCTACCGGTTCGGGCAAAACCAGCCTGATCAACCTGATCCCGCGGTTTTACGATGTAGCCGAAGGGGCGGTGTGGGTGGACGGGCACGATATTCGCACCGTGGACCTCGTTTCGCTCCGGCGGCAAATCGGCATTGTCTTGCAAACCTCCCTCCTGTTTTCCGAATCGGTGGCGGAAAACATCGCCTTTGGGCGTCCCGAGGCGACGGACGAAGAAATTGTCGCCGCCGCAAAGGCCGCCCAGGCCCACGACTTTATCATGCGCCTGCCGGAAGGGTACAGCACCGTCGTTGGGGAACGGGGCCTGACCCTTTCCGGGGGCCAGCGTCAACGTGTCGCCATTGCCCGTGCCTTGTTAATGGACCCCCGCATCCTGATCCTGGACGATTCCACCTCCAGCGTGGATACCGAAACCGAGCATCTCATCCAACAAGCGTTAGACCGGCTCATGGCTGGGCGCACGACGTTTGTCATCGCCCATCGCATGTCCACCGTGCGCCGCGCCGACTTGATCCTGGTGATGGATCAGGGGCGGATTATCGAGCGGGGCACGCACGATGAATTGCTCGCGCTGGATGGCTTGTATCGGGAGATTTACGAACTCCAACTGAGTAAACAACATGAGATGACCGAAAGCGCCATCATTCGCAAACGCGTCGGCCAGACGCGTACCCGCGAATCATTAGGATAACGGCCCAAGTGATTTATGACCACTCAAACTGAACCTTTCCTTCGAAAACAATATGCCCCTCCCGCCTATGTCACCGCGGATGAGGTGGATGCCAAAGGGTTTGACCCTTACATTACGCGGCGTTACCTGCAATTTATTCGGCCCTATGCCGGGCGCATCATCGTGGCGTTGTTCTTTATGGCCATTGCCTCGCTGGCTGGGGTGGTTGGCCCTTATTTCGTGCAGGTCGCGATTGATGAGGGCATTACGGCGGGGTCACAAACCGCGCTGTTATGGGCGGTCACCTGGTATTCAGCCACGGCGCTCGTGCAATGGGGGGCGACTTACATCCGGGTGTATATCATGGTGCGGGTGGGCAAAGGCATCATTGTGGATTTGCGGGCGCGGCTGTTTGCTCATTTGCAGGCGCTTTCGCTCAGTTTTTACAACCGGTATAGCGTGGGGCGGGTGATCGCCCGTGTGGTGGGGGATGTGAGCGTGGCGCGCCAATTCCTGACCTGGGCGATGTTGGCGACGTTTCGGGATTTGTTGACCCTGTTGGGTACGCTGTTTGCCATGTTGGCGATGAACGTCTCCCTTTCTCTGCTCACCTTCACCGTTTTGCCGTTGATGATCGGGGCCACGGTGTATTTCCGTGCCCGCGCTCGGCGCAACTACCGCCGCGTCCGCACGGCCAACAGTTGGACCAACTCCGTCCTTGCGGAAAACATCAACGGGGTGCGGGTTGTTCAGGCATTTTCCCGCGAACGCATCAACTACGACTATTTTCGGGAGGCGGTCAACGGGTATAGCCTGAAGGTGAACCTCGACGCGGCCCGGTTGGCTTCCTTTTTCCTGCCCCTGGCCGACTTTTTGGGGAGCATTGCCACCGTGCTCATTGTGTGGGTGGGCGGGCGCGCTGTGTTGGGGGATGACCTCACCGCGGGGGTCCTGGTGGCGTTCATCCTCTACGTGGAGCGGTTTTTTGGCCCCATTCGGATGTTGAGCGGGCACTACGATCAGTTCCAATCTACGATGGCGAGCGGGGAACGCATTTTTGACCTGCTCGACCGCCCTATCGAAGTGCAAGATGCCCCGGACGCCCGCGTCATGCCGCCCATCCGCGGGGAAGTGGC
>JABWBV010000072.1 GCA_013359445.1 Anaerolineales bacterium
CCAATTCCTAATTCCCCCTTCCCAATTCCTAATTCCGAATTCCCCATTCGCTATTTCCCTCAACTGCCCCAAAAACCACAAATCATACCCCGTCGCCTCCGCAATCTCCTCCAGCGGAACCTCTGCTCGAACCGCTTGATAAACCAAAAATAATCGCTCGGCATTCGGCGTCCGCAACCTCCGAAGAACTTGGTTTGTAGTAGGGGCTTCAGCCCCCGTGCCAGGCACTGAAGTGCCCACTACGAACGGGTTAAGAGTTTCCCTCTTCGGCCCACTCCCATCCAAATGATCCACCCCAATCTCCAACGACTGCACCGCCTTCAACAACGCCTCCGGGAACGTCCGGCCCAACGCCAGCACCTCCCCCACCGACTTCATCTGCGGCCCCAACGTCGGGTCCACCCCCGGAAATTTCTCGAACGCCCAGCGCGGAATCTTCACCACCACATAATCCAGCGACGGCTCAAACGATGCCTTTGTCACGCCGGTGATGTCATTCGTAATCTGATCGAGCGTCCACCCCGCCGCGACCAACGCCGCAATCTTCGCAATCGGGAACCCCGTCGCCTTACTCGCCAACGCCGACGACCGCGACACGCGCGGATTCATCTCAATGACCAATGCCCGCCCCGTGCGCGGGTCCACCGCAAACTGCACATTCGACCCGCCCGTCTCCACCCCCACCGCGCGCATCACCTGCTTCGCCAAATCCCGCAAAATCTGATATTCCCGATCCGTCAACGTCTGCGCGGGCGCGACCGTGATACTGTCCCCGGTATGCACGCCCATCGGATCGAGATTTTCGATACTGCACACCACCACGAAATTGTTGGCCTTGTCCCGCATCACCTCCAACTCAAACTCCTTCCACCCCAACACCGACTCTTCCACCCATGCCTGCCCAATTGGAGACGCGGCAATCGCCTTCCGAATCGCCTCCGGCAGTTGATCGGGTTCGTACACCCATCCCGCCCCCGTCCCCCCCATCGCAAACGACGCCCGCACGAGCAACGGATACCCGGCCTTTTCCGCCACCGACCACGCCTCCTCCACCGCAACCACCGGCCCCCCCTCCGGGATCGGAATCCCCGCCGCCAGCATCGTCCGCCGAAACTCCATCCGATCCTCCGCCGCCCGAATCGCCGTCAACGACGCGCCGATCAACTTCACCCCGTACTTTTCCAGCACCCCGTTTTCACTCAATATCATTGCCAGATTCAACCCCGTTTGCCCGCCGACGGTGGGGAGCATAAAATCGGGTCGTTCCTGCGCGATGATCGCCTCCAGCGCGTCGGGCGTGAGCGGTTCGATGTACGTGGCATCGGCAATCTCCGGGTCCGTCATGATCGTGGCTGGATTGCTGTTCACCAGCACGATCCGGTACCCCTCCGCGCGGAGGGCTTTCACGGCCTGTGTGCCCGAATAATCAAACTCCGCCGCCTGCCCGATCACAATCGGGCCGGAGCCGGGGATGAGGATGGTGCCTTTGGTGTGTGTATGTGTGTGGTTCATGTATGCTCCTTTTAGGGTAAATAAGGTAGATAAAGTAGATAGAGTAACTAAGGTATCCCTTCCCTATCTACCCTATTTACCGTATTTACATTATTTACTTCTTCCCCCCATCTCCATAAAAAACTCCCCAAAAATCCCATGCCCATCATGCGGCCCCGGCGCAGCCTCAGGGTGAAACTGCACGCTAAAAACCGGTTTCCCCTTCAACCTTAACCCTTCAACCGACCCATCATTGAGGCTGAGATGGGTAATCTCCACCTCCTCTGCGTTCAACGTCTCCGGCACGACGGTGTAATTGTGATTCTGTGACGTGACCTGCACCTGCCGCGTCCGCAAATCCTGTACGGGATGGTTGCCCCCGTGATGGCCGAACTTGAGCCGCGTCGTCTCCCCGCCAAGGGCGCGCCCGATCAGTTGGTGGCCCAGGCAGATGCCGAACACCGGCGTCCCGCTGGCGATGAGCTGTTCCACCGCCGCGACCGCGTACGGCAACCCCGCGGGGTCGCCCGGTCCGTTCGAGAGCATCACCCCGTCCGGGTTCAGCTTCAACACCTCCTCCGCAGGAAAATCCGCCGGAACGACCATCACCTCTGCCCCCCACGCGACGAGATGGCGGACGATGTTTCGCTTCGCCCCATAATCATACAAAACCACGCGCAACCCTCCCCTGCTCCCCTGCTCCCCTGCTCCCCTGCTCACCCACTTCTCCCCCGCGTCCCCCTCCCACACATACGGCTCCGGGCAAGTCACCTCTTTCACCATGTCGCGCCCGTCCAGGCCGGGCCATTCGCGGGCGCGTTGGAGGAGCGTTTGGGCATCGGTGCCCCGCGTGGACAGGGCGGCTTTGAGCGTGCCCTGTTCGCGGAGTTTGTGCGTCAGTGCGCGGGTATCTATCCCGCTGATGCCGGGGACGCCGTGTTCGGTCAGCCAATTGTCCAGCGTCCGCGCGGATCGCCAGTTCGACACGACCGGGCTGAGCGAGCGGATCACCACCCCGGACACTTGCGGCGTGGCTGATTCGTAGTCCTCGACGTTGATGCCCACATTGCCGATGTGCGGGACGGTGAACAGCACGCCTTGCCCGGCATACGATGGGTCGGTGATGATTTCCTGGTAGCCAGTCATACTGGTGTTGAAGACGAGTTCAAAGACGGTATCCGTCTGCGCGCCGAACGCGTCGCCGGTCAGGATGGTGCCGTCTTCGAGGGTGAGGGTGGCAAGGGGCATGATGATTTCCTTTCGTGATTTACACAGTAATTAACTCAGGTTTTCCAAATAATTTTTTCTTGATTTGATAAGTTTCGCCGTCATCCCCCACAACTCGTGCTTTCAAGTGCGTTGCCATTTCTATCATTTTTATGATCTGCGGCTCACTTGGGTTGCTACACTTGATCTCATGTTTCATCCAGTAAAACGTTGGTATATTTTTCCACTGAATTGCAAAATACCTTTCAACGTTTCCTTGTTCGGTCGCAAACTCTACAAAATCCAAGGTTGACCAACTTAATTCCTTGTCGTTTTTAACTAATTTATCTACTTCTTCTTTGAAAATTGGGTTGGAATCCGCATCTAACCAATGGTCAGTCCTGACAATATGGACATCGTAACTCATGCTAACTCCTGGGTCTTGTGGTAGTTAAAAAGAATCGCCCGTTGGATCATCCAACGGGCGAGGGTTTGAGAGGGGGTTGGGGGCGAATGGTATTTTGGGAACCAAATCATTTTGGGCCATATCGGGCGGAAGTTTACCACGCAGAGAGGGGGTGTCAAGAAGGGGGGGAGTACCCGTTTGGGGAATTGTTCCGATGTTCGTAGTTCTGCACGGGAGTGCGGGCTACGGCACTGGCGTGCAGAACTACGAACGTTAGGGATTAATCAAATCCAACGGACTCACATTCGCCCCCACGCGCTTATCGAACACATTCAGATGCGTGTGGTTGCCGCACCACTCGCGCCCGTAGCAGAGGTTCCCGGCCATGTCCATCGTGTAGCCGTGGTTGCTTTCCGTGCCGATCTGATCACCGAGGCGGACTTCCGTGCCGACCTGGGCGGAAAAGTCGCCGTGCAGAATGAGCACCCGGTAGATTTCGTTTTCAATGGTGATGGTGGTGTTGCCGTATTGATCGGTGGCATTTTCGGTCACGACGCCGTGGATGGGGGAAAGGACGGGGGTGCCGCGTCCGGCGGCTAGGTCAATGGCAAGGTGGCCGTAAGATTGTCCGTGCAGGCCCTGCGTGAGGGTGTAGTCGGTATACGGCGCGGCAAAGGCGAGGGGATCACCCGTTGGGGTGGGGAGGGGCAGGGCGAGCGCACTGGTGGAGGCTCCCGCGACGGTGGAACCGGTCAACGCCTCGGGCAGGGTGGTGGAAAATCCGTTTTTGAAGGCAACGAAGATGAAAAAGAGCACAATCGCAATGCCGATCAAAATCCCCATATCGGGGATCGGGTAGGCAGGCGCGGGGGCGTAATCCCCGTAAAACTCAGTAGAATACGCGTAGGCGTCGTCTTCCTCGTCCTCATACGGGGCTGGGTAGGGATACCCGTCTTCGTAATATTCCCCCTCATCTTCGTCCCATTCTTCATCCGGGTAAAAAGGCTCTTGTTGGTGCATGGTTCTAGTACGTTTGTTCTATATTTTACCATGCCCACTTCCCCCTGGATGAGAGATTGGATTAGAAATTCATTATCCCCACAAGTCAAACACCCGCCCCAACGCCGAAAGCGCCAACGAATGCAACAGCCGCCCCTCGCGAATCTCCGCCTTCAACTCCTCCAGCGTCATCTCCATCACCATGATGTCCTCCCCGTCCCCCAAAGCCATCTGCCCGTTTTTGACCACGTTCCGCGCCAGCCAGTGATGGCACAAATTATTTTGAATCGCCGGATTCGCCTCCACCGCCCCCAAATACTCCCACTCTTCGGTCGTGTACCCTGTCTCTTCCAACAACTCGCGCCGCGCCGCCTCCCCGGACGTTTCGCCCGGATCGACAATCCCGCCAGGAATCTCCGTGGTAATTTTCCCCACCCCAAAACGGAACTGCCGCACCATCACCACCCGCCCCGCCACAGTGAGCGCGACCACGTTGACCCAATCGGGGGTTTCCAACACCAATCGTTGCAACACCTCGCGCGTGCGCGGGTTTTCCAGCCAGTCCAGCCGCACGCTGAACAACGGAATCCGCGGGCCGGGTTCACTGCGGATGTGGGGCCAAAGGGGGGGCGAAGGATGTTGCATAGATCAAACCGCCAAAAGAAGGAGTTTGCGACGGATGATCCTCCGCCCAATCAAGTACACCACGGTCGAAATAAAAATCAACCCGGCCATTGTCTGGAACCCTTCCGCCCCCAACCCCGCGTCAAACATCCGCCCCTGAAAAATCGTGCCCGTGAACACAAACATCTCCCACATGATCAACACCGTACTACTCGCGAGCGCCTGCTCTTCCGGTTTGACAATGTCCACCGCCCACGCCAAAATGCCGGGAACCACACTCCCCACGCCCAACCCAAACACGAATGGGATCAGCAAGCCTGCCTGGGGCGCTAACCCCAAAATGCCCATCGCCACCGCGGCCAGCACAAACCCCGGCACAATAATCCACGGACGCCCCATCCGATCCGAAATCGGCCCAGACGTAAACTGCCCGATAATGTTGGCAATTGCGTACACGGTCAAATAGAGGCCAGGGTTGGTCATCCCGCTATCTTCGGCGATGAGCGGGGCAAACGACATGAACGCCGCCAGCGCAAATCCCACCGCGCCCATCACCAACCCCGGAAACACCGCCTCCCGCACGAGAAAACGGAACTTTGCCTGGGGAGGCGGAATCGGATCGCCCGTCCCGGTCAGTGGGCGGACTGGGGTTTGGAAATCCCCCGCGGGGGCCGGAATGCCTTTGCTCCCCGCGCGGGGCAGGAGAATCCCGACAATCCCCGCCCCCACCGCAAAAATCGCCCCAAACGAAAACGCCGCCGGAAAACTCGTCCGCAACCACAGCGCCACTGCGAACGGGGGGATGATCGCATTTGCGAAATTGTTCATCACCCCCCACCAACTCACTGCCCGCCCGCGGTACTCCGTTGGCGAAATGAACGTGACATGGGCGAGCGTGGCGTTGGTGAACATGCCCACGGTAAACCCAAAAATAATCCGCAAAGGGTAGAGCCAGGCCAGGTTTTGCGTCATCACCAAGAGCGGCGACATGATCGCCATTGCAAACCCGCCGAAGATGATAAAGGGTTTGGCCCCAAACCGGTCAATCGCCGACCCCGAAACCAACCGCCCCCCCAACGCCCCGATGGAACCCACGGCCAGGACACTGCCAATAGTTGTGCTATCCAGCCCTTGCCGGTCTAGAAAGAGCGAGTACAGGGCGACATGGAAGAAAAAACAAATCCAATATGTAAAATTGGCGAGGAGAGAGAGGAGGAATCCTTTAGACCACATAAGGGGGAATTGTAATGGGGAATTGGGGATTGGGGAGGAAATAGGGTAGATAGGGTAAATAAGGTACTGTATCTACCCTATCTACCCTATCCTCCTTATCTACCTTATCTACCTTTCCTCACCTCTCCAACTTCTCCATCGCCTCGCCATACGCCAACCGCATTACGCCGGGGGACTTGTAAAAATCGTCCGGGTATTCGGGCGGGAGGGGGAGGGCGGCGTTGAGGCGTTGAAGATGCTCGGGGGAGAGGGGGAAGGCGAGGGTGCGGAGGTTGTCTTCGATTTGGGGGAGGCGGCGACTGCCGATGATGGGGATGACGTTCGGGGCTTGTTGCCGTGCCCAATTCGTCGCCACCTGCGCAGGGGAACAGCCGATCTCGTTCGCAATCTCGCCCACCAACTCCGCCATCTTGAGCGCGCGTGGTTCCGGTTCGCCGACGCGGGTGTGCTCGCTCGGTTTCCCGGCGTTGAACTTGCCCGATAACTGCCCGCCCGCCAGCAGGCCAAACGCCATGAACGCCAGGTCCAACGCCCGGGTCAGCGGCAAAATTTCGCGTTCCGCGCCGCGCGTGAGCAGGTTGTATTCGCCCTGGTACGCGACGAAGCGCGGCCACCCGCGCAATTCGGCAGTGGCGACCGCGTACCCCGTCACCCACGCCGGGCTATCCGAGATGCCGACGTAATGCACTTTCCCCGCGCGGACGAGATCATCCATCGCCCGCAGAATCTCATCCACAGGCGTGGTGCCGTCCCAAATGTGCAGGAAAAGCAGGTCGAGATAGTCCGTTTGCAGGCGTTTGAGACTGCCTTCGACGGTGCGGATCATGTTTTTGCGGTGATTGCCGCCCGCGTTCAGGTCGCCGGGGCGGGTGAAGTGGCTGTGCAAGGTGTATTTACTAGCGATGACGAAATAATCGCGCTCCGTTTTCGTGAATTCGCCAACGAACTTTTCTGCCGTGCCATTGGTATAGTTACAGGCCGTGTCAATGAAGTTGCCCCCCGCGTTTACGAAGGCGTCGAAGATGCCCTGGCTGGTGGCTTGATTCGCCCCCCAGCCCCAATCTTCGCCAAACGTCATCGTGCCAAGCGCGAGTTCGGACACGCGCAAGCCGGATTTACCGAGTAGTTTGTAGTGCATGGGTGCTCCTGTGGAGGTGATGGGTGAAACGAGATGCGTGAATGACACATTCCGTTTTCTCGGATTATAAACGTCCCACTCCCCAGATTGCCCACCAGTGCAGAAAAATCTGTACCAAAGGCCAGGAGGATGCAGTGAATGGTTTAAGACTTTTGAAACGCGACAAATGTCCAAGAAATCTATTTTAGGAGCTATTGATGAAACCCCTTCCCTTGATCCTGACCCTTTTCCTGTTTTGCGCGGGGTGCGTGCCCGCAACCGCCCTCCCAACACCCTCGCCGACCGCGTCCTCGCCGACTGCGTCCCCGCCGACATTGACCCTGACCCCGACGGAACTTCCGCCCACAGCAACCGCCACACCGCTCCCCACCGAAACCCCCACCCCGGAGCCTACCCCCACACCCACTGCCATCCCCATCGAGGCCGTGCAAGTGCTGGAAATCACCGAGGCCGACGGGGCACTTTCCCTGCCCGATGGGATTGCCATTTCCCCGGACGGGTTTCTCTACGTGCTCGACGCGGGCAATGACCGGATCGTGAAAATGACGTTGGACGGGCAATTTGTCCTCGCGTGGGGTCAGACCGGCACCGGGCCAGGAGAATTTGACTTCCTGGGCTTTGCCGCGCTTAATGTGGATCAGGCCGGGAATGTGTACGTGGTGGACAATGGTAACGACCGGGTACAGAAATTCGACGCGAATGGCGGTTTTCTGCTCACGTTTGGCGGGCCGGGCAAAGGCGAGGGGCAGTTCACCCGCGCGATTGACATCGTGGTGGATGCGGAAGGCAACATTTTTGTCACGGACGATAACAACCCCTATGTGCAAAAGTTCGACCCCGAAGGCAATTTCCTGTTTCGGTGGGGCGGGGAGGGGGACGGGCCGGGGCAGTTTGAACACGCCACCGGCATCGCCCTGGATGCGGAAGGCAATCTCTACATCGCCGATTACGAAGGCAACCGTGTCCAAAAGTTCACCCACGATGGCGAATATCTGACCGAGTGGCGTGCGAACCGCCCCGACGGGGTGGCGGTGGACGCGTTGGGCCGGGTGTACGTGACCGAGTACGATACCGGGCGGGTTAAGGTTTTTACGAACGAAGGGGAGGTGCTCGCCGCGTGGGGCAAGAAAGGGAATGACGTCGGGGCCTTCAAGTACCCCGCGGGCGTGGTGGTGGATGCGAACGGGTTGGTCTATGTGACGGACGATCAGAATAACCGGGTGCAGGTGTTTGAGGTGCTTTGGCCGTGATCACCCCGTAGTGGCAACGAATATCTCCCGCTCCCACGGGTCGGGGATGAGGGTCGGGTTATGGAAACCGACTTCCCGAATCAGGCGCATCCAGGTGGCGCGGGAGAAAAGGCCAAACTCGTGCCGGTCGTGCTCGACCCAAACGTGGTCGCCCTCCCGGAGCAGGTACGCAAAGTCGGTGAAGAAGGTCAACGCTCCCGGGGCGGGATCGTGATCCCATTGCAGATAGCGGAGGCCGCGCGTGGGGCCATCTTCCCCGCCGGATTCGGTTTTGGGCGTGTAACTTTCGCGGGTGCAATCCGGGATGAACACCGCCGCCCCGCCCGAGCGGGTGTGAACGAACGCCGTTTCCAGCGCGCGGCGCAGATCATCTTCGGTCAGCATGTACATGATCGCATCGTGAATGATCACCGCGTCGAAGGTTCTGCTCAGGCGAAGCGTCCGCATATCGCCTTCGTGGTGTTCGCAATCAGGATTGAGCACCCGGCTGACCGCAACCATCCCTGGTGAAAGGTCGGAGAGCGTCATTTGGTAGTGCGCCTTGAGGTGCGAGGCCATGTTCCCCCCGCCGGAACCGAGTTCGAGCACAGTGCGAATCGGGAGGCCGAGGTCGGTGAGGATTTGGTGGGCAAATTCTGCCTCTTCCACATATTCCTCGGGCGGGGAGAGGAGAGGCCACCAGGAGGCGAGGTCGGTGTAGAGTTTCATTGGAACCGCTCCACTCCAAACGCACCCAGTTCCACTGACGGCGCCACATCCCGCACCAACTCACTGACCACCTTCCCCGTCACTGGCCCCATCGAAACGCCCAACATCGCGTGCCCGGTTGCCACGATAAGATTGCTCACCTTCCGCGATCTGCCAATGTACGGCAGACCATCTGGGGCGACCGGACGCATCCCCGACCAGACTTCGATCTCCTCGCGCGGGGTACTGTCCACGAGATACCTCGCCGCCCCGCGCCGGATCGCGTCCACCCGCCGCTCGTTGATCGTGGTGCTGATCCCGGACAATTCCAACGTGCCCGCGTAGCGCAACAGCGCCCCCATCGGAGTCACTGCCATCCGCGCCTCGGCCAGGTGGAGCGGGATGCGCGGGGAGATGGGCGGGCGGTTCATCGTGACGCTGTACCCCTTCGCCGCCTGCAAGGGGAGTTCAATTCCCAAGCCCTGGGCGAGCAACGGAGTCCACGCGCCCGCCGCCAGCACCACCTGTTGGGGCTGGAAAGTGCCTTTCGAGGTGCGGACGGTTTTGATTTGTGTGCCTTCACGCGTAAAGCCCAACACTTGCGCCTTTGTGACGATCTGTGCCCCCAACCGTTGCGCGACCTCCGCCAGGCCATGCACGAATTTCGCCGGGTTGACGTGGGCGTCCTCTTTGTAGTGAATCCCGCCGATCACTTCCGGGCGGGCGGCGGGTTCGAGCGCGTGGGTCGCGTCCCGGTCGAGCCATTCCATGTCCAGCCCGAACGCGCGCATTTCATCAACGTGATGGCGGCCAGCCTCGTGTTTTTCGTGCGTGAGGAAGAGTTCCAGCCCCCCGACTTTTTCAAAATCACATGCCAGATTCTCGCGGGCGATCCATTCCTGGTACAGAGGCAGGCTGGCGCGTTGCATCTCGCGGAGAGGGGGAATGGCGCGGTGGTAGGCGGTCTCGTTGCAGTACTGACGGAATTTGAGAAGCCACGCGAAAAATTCGGGGTCATAACGCGGGCGGATGTAAAACGGGCTTTCGGGGTTGGTCATCCACTTGATCCCCTGCCAAAGCACCCCCGGCCCCGGAATGGGGGTGGAATGGCACGGACACACCATCCCCGCGTTGCCATGCGAACTGCCCGTGCAGAGTTCACCTTTTTCGATTAGGGTGACCGAGACCCCTTCCCGCGCCAGCGCATACGCCGCGCTCACGCCAATGATGCCGCCGCCGATGATGAGGATGTCGTTGTAGTTCATATTCTTGATAAGGAGATAAGGAGAAAAGGTGAGAAGGAGATTCTCCTTTTCTCCCGGGCACCTTATCTCCTTTTCACAAAAGGGGGCGAATCTCCCACAACTCCACCACCCGATCTGGGGGGAAGCCGGTCGGGTCGAAATCATCCGTTTCGCGGGCGGAACAGCCGACGCGGGCGAAGAGTTCTTCGATGGTGCGGGAGGAGTGGTGTTGGGCCTCGCCGAGGGTGTGGTAGAGGTACACGGCGGAGGGGAGGATGATCGGGGAACCCATTTCGTAGAGGGCGTAGGCAACCCCGTCGCGGCTCAGGGCGTTGAGGAATTGGTCGGGGGTTTGGGAGATGGATTTGCCTGCGTGGGTGAGGTGGACGTCAAAGGTGAAGGCAAAGTGGTCGCGGAGGTAGCCTTGTTGAAGCAGGAAGTCGCCGACGGCGTCAATATTGGTTTGAAGGTCGGAGAGGTGGGTTGGAGTGGTGAGTTGGTTGGGGAGGGTGAGGTTTAAGTGGTCGTGGATTTGGGCGAAGAAGGATTTGCCAACACGCTGGGTGAAATGCCGCCGCGCCTGGGGGAGGGGGAGATCGTATGCGCCCCCCCGCGCGGCCATGTTTTCGTAGGTGGCGCGGAAGAAGGCATAGGAGAGGGCGTCAAATTCGCCGGAGTGGATGGGGTGGATGAAATGTTGGTTGGCGAAATTATCCACGACACTGGACGGGGATTCGCGATGGTAAACGGTGCGGATGTACTGGGTGGTGTATTCTCGAATGACAGAGAGCCGCCCGCCCAGTTCTTTCCAGGCCGGGACGATGGCTCCTGCCATGAATTGGGGAAAATATTCCCCTAACAGCCACCAGTTTTGGTAGGCGGGGTAGGGATGGAGGAGGGCGAGGGCGGGGAGAGTGGTCATGGAGGAGCTTTGGGAATTTGTGGGAATTATTGAGTTGGTTTTACGGCGAACTTAATGCCTTTAAAACGGTCTCAGGCTCTTTTGAGAGTACGTTTAGTAACACAAGCGCTGGTCCCTGTGGCTTCCGATCTCCCCGCTCCCAATGACGTAGTGTGCCCAAACTAATCCCAAAAGTGGCGGCAAACTCGACCTGGGACATGCCGACTTTAGCCCGCACAGCCTTGATGTCTAGTGGAGCAAACTCATGCACAATGGCTTGAGATTTTTTCCCTTGAGCAAATTCAATGGCCTCGGTCAATCCTTGTTTAATACTGTTGAATGTTTCACTCATGTTTTTCACCATAACTTTTGATCAGAATATGCGTTAGTTTTGCGAGTTCATTCCGTTCTGCCTGACTCAAATTTTCTTTTTCTGATTTCCCGAAGACGGTAAGCAGAAAAAGAGGATATTTGTCGTTATGAAAATAATAAATAACCCGCATCCCTCCGCTTTTTCCAATGCCTTCGCGTTTCCATCGGAGTTTTCGGATGCCGCCTGTCCCTTGCATGATGACGCCAGCAGTGGGGTGGGCGGCGAGGTAATTGATCAATTCTCTGATTTCATCTTCAGGAAGAAGTTTTCGGGAACGACGAATAAACTCTGGGAGTTCGACAACGGTGTTCATTAATTGTACTTAGAGAGTAATCCATTGGATTATAGTTGTCAAGTTACGAAAAAGATAGCGTAAAGCGTTTTCATACAACAGAAACTCAAATCCACGTCGGCTCCTCATACGTCCCAAACGCCTCTCGCATCACATCCACAATCTCGCCCAGCGTGGCATACGTCCGTACGGCGTCCAAAATATGCGGCATCGTGTTTTCCGTGCCCTGGCAGGCGAGACGGAGATGGTCGAGCGCTTGCCCAACGGCGGCCTGATCGCGGGTTTGGCGGACTTCGTTCAGGCGATTGACCTGGCGGGTGTAGCCTTGCGGGTCCATTTCCAGGATCGGGATGGTGATCGGTTTTTTGTCGGCATAAGCGTTGACCCCGACGATGTGACGGATGCTCTGATCGAGTTCACGCTGGTGGCGGTAGGCGGCGTCGGAGATCTCGGATTGGAAAAAGCCTTTATCAATGGAAGGAAGCATCCCGCCCAGGTCTTCGATCCGGCGGAAGTAGTCGTAAGCTTGTTGCTCAATTTTGTTCGTCAGCGCCTCGACGAAGAAGGAGCCACCAAGCGGGTCAATGGTGTTTGCCACGCCCGATTCTTCGGCGATGATTTGCTGGGTGCGGAGGGCGACGGTGACGGCGTGTTCGGACGGGAGGGCGAGGGCCTCGTCCATGCTGTTGGTGTGCAGGGATTGGGTTCCTCCCAGGACGGCGGCGAGGGCCTGGATGGCGACGCGGACGATGTTGTTTTCCGGCTGTTGCGCGGTGAGCGAAACCCCGGCAGTTTGCGTGTGGAACCGCATCAACCACGAGCGCGGGGATTTGGCCCCAAACGTTTCCCGCATCTCGCGCGCCCAAATGCGGCGGGCGGCGCGGTATTTGGCGATTTCTTCAAAAAAGTCGTTGTGGGCGTTGAAGAAGAACGAAAGGCGTGGGGCGAAGTCGTCAATATCCAGCCCGCGCGCCAGCCCCCACCGGACGTATTCCAACCCGTCCGCGAGGGTGAACGCCAACTCCTGCGCGGCGGTGGACCCGGCCTCGCGGATGTGATAACCGGAGATGGAGATGGTGTTCCACAGGGGCAGGGTGTGCGTGCCATATTCGATGGTGTCGGTGACGAGCCGCATAGAGGGTTCCGGCGGGAAAATGTATTCTTTTTGGGCGATGTACTCTTTGAGGATGTCGTTTTGGAGGGTGCCGCGTAACTGGTCGGGGCGGATGCCCTGTTTTTCGGCAGTGGCGACGTACATGGCCCAAATGATCGCCGCCGGGGAGTTAATGGTCATGCTGGTGGAGACTTTGTCGAGCGGGATGCCGTCGAACAGGATTTCCATATCTTTGAGCGAGGAGATGGCGACCCCGCATTTGCCAAATTCCCCCAACGCCTCGGGTTCATCGGTATCGTACCCCATGAGGGTGGGCAGGTCGAACGCGACGGATAGCCCGGTCTGCCCCTGATCGAGCAGGTATTTGAAGCGGGTATTGGTCTCCTCTGCGGTCCCGAATCCGGCGAACATCCGCATCGTCCAGAGTTTGGAGCGGTGCAGGGTGGGGTGAACCCCGCGCGTGTAGGGGTATTCCCCGGGCATGCCCAAGTCGTTGAGGTAATCGAGTTCGGCGACATCGAGCGGGGTGTAGAGGCGGTTGATCGGCTCGGATGATTCGGTGATAAATTCGGGTTTGCGCTCGGGCAGGCGCGCCATGTTTTGGTGCAGGGTGGTTTCCTCCCATTTTTCGTGTCCCTGGCGCAGTTCGTCGAGTTTTTTTGAGTCGTACATAGTCTCTCCTGAAGATTATGGGGTAAAGGTTGAATGTTGAAGGTTTCCTGAAGCGTGATGAATTATAGCAGTTAAAAATTGACGGTGCTTAACCCGCATGGTACAATCCCGCCCGCGTTGTTAACGCCGCCTCAATAGACGCCCCCATCGTCTAGTGGCCTAGGACGGAGCCCTCTCAAGGCTCAAACAGGGGTTCGAAGCCCCTTGGGGGCACACTCCCAAACTCATTGTACTGTAGGGCGTTAGAAGTCGAGATAAGATCATGACGCCCTCAGTACGATGTTTTCCTTCTCTTATGCCCGATATGGCCGATTACATGACCACCCAAGAAGCGGCTGGATTGCTTGGTTTTCATCGTAAATCCATTCGCAATTTGATGTACAGCAAAAACCTGGAAGCCATCAAAATGGGCCGTGGCGTTTTGGGCTCGAAAAAATCTGTACGTGAATAGCCCGAAAAAACAAAAGAGATGAACAAACACGATCCATGTAGTAGCCATGCGCAAAGCCTGAATTAAGAAACGCCCTTCAGAGAGTTGAAGGGCGTTTCTTTTATCCATCATTGCGTGTCGTGTTAGGCCCTTCCTTCTTCGACCAGGGGTTGATCTTCCTCTATGCGGGCAGATACTCCAATACCTTGCTCAGATACGTCCCTCTTTGTATAATCCCGCCATGAATTTTAATATTTCCGTAGTAATCCCAGTTTATAACGAAAAAAACACCATTCGTGAAATCATCCGACGGGTGCAGGCTGTTGGCCTGGTGTCGGAAATTGTCATCGTGGATGATGGCTCACAAGATGGCACGCGCGACATTTTGCCTGATTTGGACGGAAAGGACGGCGTGCGCGTCATCCTGCACGAACGCAACCAGGGCAAAGGCGCGGCCGTTCGCACAGGGTTCACCCAGGCAACAGGCGACATAATCATCATTCAAGATGCCGACCTGGAATATGATCCCCGCGATTATCCCGCCTTGCTCAAACCCCTGGATGAAGGGCTTGCAGATGTCGTCTATGGCTCGCGCTTTTTGGGAGGGGCACGGCGCCCCATCTTATTTTGGAACATGGTCGCCAACAAAATCCTGACCTTTGTCACCAACATCCTCTACAACAACATTTTGACCGATATGGAAACGGGATATAAAGTGTTCCGCCGCGAAGTCGTCGAAGATATGACCCTGCATGCCCGTCGTTTTGACTTTGAGCCGGAAATCACCGCCAAATTACTCAAACGCAAAGTGCGGATTTTTGAAGTCCCCATCACCTTCAACCCCCGCGAATACGCCGATGGAAAAAAAATCGGCATCAAAGACGCGTTTGAGGCCATGTGGACCTTAATCAAATATCGTTTTGTCGATTGAACTCAATTTGACGCCCTCCGCCTGACGCGTCTATAATTGCCATGTGCGCCCTTCATTAACTTTCTCCCCCGACCTCGGCGACGCTTACAATTTGTTCCAAACGCTCCAACGCGTCCTGGCCGAACTGGTCCATCATTTCCCCTGTGAGACAGCCTATCTTGCCGTGCGCCAGGGCGAAACCTTTCGTCTGGAAGCCGTATGGAATGCCAACGATGAACCTGGGGGCTATTTTAACCTGGGGCAAACCATCATCCTCGCCCCAGACCGCCTATCCGGGGAATTGGTCGAAACCGGTCAGGGGCAAATCTCAGTTGAACCGGACGAAATCAATGCCCTGGCCCCCTCCGGCCCCCTTTCCCCGCCCTTTCTCGCCTGCCTGGCCGCCCCCCTACGCATCGGCCAACGGATCATCGGCCTCGCGGTTTTTTTCGCCACCCACCCAGACACCTTCCCCAACGACAGCCTTCCGCGGGTTCATGAACTCGCGCGGCACGCCGCCCCCCTCGTCGAAAACGCCGTCACCCTGGCCGAAGCCGAAAGGCACCTCCAACGGCTGGCCCTGCTCAACGAACTAGCCGCCGCCGCCTCGGCCTCGCAAGATGTCGAAAGCGTAGCCCGCCGCGTGCTTCGCCTCCTTCGCCGCACCTTTCAAACCAGCCGCGTCGGCCTCTTCCTCCTCGCCCCCGATGGGCACACCCTGCAATCCTATGGCGAAGACCGCCGCCGCGCCCGCAAAAACAACCTGACACTGGACCCCGGTGTAGGCGCACGCGTCTTGGATGCCGGAACCCCCCTCCGCCTGGAAACGGTCAACGGCAACCATCTCCACACCCTTTGGGTCCCCCTCAAATACCGCGCCCAACCTGTCGGCGTTTTGGGCTTAGAAACCGATAGCCCACCTCCCTTCTCCCTACAAGATGAACAACTCCTCCTCGTCATCGCCAGCCACCTGGCCGGCCTCATCGAAAACGTCCACCTCAACGAAGAAACCCGCGATCGGGCACGGAACCTGACCGCCATCCACCACATCGTCCAGCAAATTGTCGGCCTAGTCGATGCGGCGGAAATCGCGCAAACCACGACCGCACTCACCGCAGGGCAATTTGAATGTGACCTCGTGCTGATCTTGATGATGAGCGAAGCCGATCACACCCTGATCGCAGAAGGGGTGGGCGGAAAACTGGCCGGATACGTTCGCCTTGGGGAACAATACCCCCTCCCGCCAGGGGAAGACATGCCCGAGCCGTTAACCTCTCTCGCGCGGGCAGGCTTTTTGTCCGGCGAAGGACGCATGTCCATCCCCCTCCACGCGGGGGAACAGATCCTGGGCATGATTCACATCTTCCGCGAGGACCGGTTTACCGAAAATGATCGGCTGGTGTTGGAATCCCTGGCAGGGGTCTTATCCAGCGTGTTGTTAAATGCCCGCCGCTACCAACAATTGCAGGAACGCATCGAGGCCCAAAAACTGGCGGAGAAAAAGATGGTTGAAGCCGCGCGCCTGGCCGCCATCGGCGAGATTGCGGCAGGGGTTGCCCACGAGCTAAACAACCCCCTCACCACCATTGCCGGGTTTACCGAACTGGTGCTGGAAGATTTATTTGCCGAACCCCGTGCCCAGGAAAATCTGGCTCTGGTATTGCAAGAAGCGCGCCGGGCCAGGGATGTCGTCCGGCGGTTGTTGGATTTTTCCCGCCAGGATGAAAGTTTTAAAGTCCCTGCGGATATCAACGAGATTTTGGGGGAGGCGCTGGCCCTGGTTCATCATCTCGCGCGGGCCAGCGGGGTCGAAATTCAGTATGTCCCCTGGGACGCGCTCCCCCTGATCCGAATGGATCGCGGGCAGATCAAACAAGTGATCTTAAATCTGGTGCAAAATGCCTTGCACGCCATGCCGCGCGGGGGATCATTGATTTTGCAGACCACTTTGGAAGGGCGGGATGATCGGGATTGGGTGGCCTTGCGGGTGCTAGACACAGGCGAAGGGATTCCGGTTGACCTGATTCCGCGTATTTTTGAGCCATTTTTTACGACCAAACCCCCTGGGCAAGGCACCGGGCTGGGGTTATCCATCAGCAACCATATTGTCGTGGAGCATGAGGGCTTTATGGAAGTGGAAAGCGAACGGGGCCACGGTACCTGTTTTACGGTTTGGTTGCCTGTGGTGACGCTTTAACCAGGCCCTCGCATCAAACAAATGTAGGCGTATTTAGGAATTACCGCTCTCCCGGAATTAACGGGAGAATACTCCAAAATTTTGAAAGTGTTGGGCATTCAAATATCCCTACATCTTCAAAATTTCGACCATTTCCCGGCAAATACGGGAGAACCGGAATTACAAAGCACATGAGTAAAGTGATCATGGTTTTAGATGATGAAGTGGGGGTGGCCCGGTTGTGCC
>JABWBV010000073.1 GCA_013359445.1 Anaerolineales bacterium
CCTGAAATTTTTGGGCAAACATACGCTTGACGCCCCTATTTCGCAATGATATATTGCCTTGCCATGTCAAAACGAATGAATTCTGACGTTAATACCACTACGACGATGATGACTAATCCCCTCTTTCCGGGGTAATGGCGCGCGAGTAGTGAAATCTAAAATCTACAAAGTGAACCAAAAGCCCCGGTCAACCGGGGCTTTTTTGTTGCCCAAGTCCCGCATCTTTTCTTAATTTTTTTGTCGCGGAATTAAAGGAGATGCGGAATTTAAAATAAAAAACTCCCTTCCGCATCTCCCTTCTTCCGCGACTTATTCCTGTAGGAGCACACCATGTCCAACCCCGATTCCCCTATGTACGCCTACCCCGAAGACCAACTCTTCCCCACTGGCGTTAACCTGTCCAGCCTGATGGAAATCCCCCCCTCGCGGATGTTCCTAATCAAAAAATCTCTCGCCGTTTACCGGCAAAACTACCCCGGCAGTCCCACCTACGACGCCTCGCAGGGGGATGGCGGCGCAAGCCTCCCTGGCACCCCCCCCGAAATCCTCCTGCGCGCCGCCGAAATGCAAGTCAAACAGGGCACCGCCTACGACAACCCCTACGGCACCGACGCCTACCGCAAATCCGTCATCGAAAACTACTGGCACGCCGACGCCAGCACCGGCCTCGGCCCTAAAAACGTCCTCGCCGCCACGGGCGGACGCGACGCCCTCATCAAAGCCTTTCAAGCGATGCTGTCTCTCAGCTACGGATGTCAGGGCGACGCCATCATCGCCTCCCGTGTGCCGTGGATTTCCTACAACTGGGGCACGTATGGGATTGGGGCCAACACCCTGCTCGCCCCCGGTCGCGCCGAAGATGGGTGGGAATATACCGAAGAGGGCATCCGCGCCAGCGTAGAATACGCGGCCCGATCCGGTCGCCACGCCGCGGGCATCATCATCACCAGCCCGGACAACCCCACCGGCCGGACGCTGACCCCCGAACGCCAGGTCGCCCTCGCCAAAACCGCCCTCGAAGCGGGTGTCGGGTTCGTCCTCTTCGACTGGATTTACCACTACATCACCGACGAACAGCCGATTGACATCAACGCTATCTACGCCCAGTTCACCCCTGCCGAACGGGAGCGGATCATGGTCCTCGATGGCCTGACCAAAAGCCTGGGCGCGTCCAACGTCCGCAGTGCCCACCTGATCGCCTCCGAAAAAGTAATTGACTTCATCGTGGCCCGCGCCTCGCACGGCGTCATTCCCCCGTTTTACTCCCTCGCCGTCGCGATGGTCGCCTACGAAATGGGTTTCGCCAACGCCTGCAAAACCATCAACGAACCAACCAATGCCAGCCGCAAAATCCTGCAAGCCTTCCTCTCCGAAAACAAATTCCGCTACATCCTCGGCAAAGGCTACTACGCCTTCATTGACGTGAGCGAATGGGTAGACAAAGCCGGTTGGGCCGACACCGAGCCGATGGGCGAATACCTCGCCCGCGAACAAGGCCTCGCCGTCGTCCCCGGCATCTACTTCTCCCCCGACGGTGGCAAATGGCTCCGCTTCTCCTACGCCCAACTACCCGAATTGACCCAGAAGGCGGGGGAGCGGTTGGTGGAGGGGCTTGCCAGTATTCAGTAATGAGTAAGCAGTAATCAGTAAATCGTTGCCAGCACCCTGAGCGGAGCGGGAATGAAAAGGTAGTCCCAAATTACCCTGTTCCAGCGCAGTCGAAGGGTGCGGGCTATGCAAAAAGACACCTGCTAACCCGCATTCTTCGACTTCGCAAAGCCTCCGCTCAGAATGCTTTCGTACTGACCAAATTCTCACTCAACTAGACGACAAACTCCAAACCTACCAACCTCCCCATTAACAATTAATAATTCGCAATTCACAATTCACCATTATGTCCCCCCTCCCCGAAATCCTCTCCCTCTCCCAATCCCTCGTCCGCATCCCCTCCATCACGGTCGGTGCGGAAGAACGCGTGGACGAAGTCTGGCAGGCCGCCCGCCTGATCTCGGACTACCTCAACGCCAACCACATCCCCTTCCGGTGCTTTGACGACGCCAAATATCCCGCCATCCTCGCGGGCTTTCCCGGTCAGTTGAACGCCCCGGTCATGCTCTCCGGCCACTTCGACGTGGTCGCCCCCGAACCGGACGACAGCCAGTTTGACGCCCGCATTGAAGGCGACTACCTCTGGGGCCGCGGCGCGGCGGACATGAAAACCGTCGTCGCCACCAACCTCGTCTGGCTCAAAGAAACCCTTCGCCAGGGGCCACCCTACCCGCAGGTCAACCTCCTCCTCGTCGGCAACGAAGAAAACGGCGAAGAAGAACCGATGGGCACCCCCTACGTCCTCAAACGTCTCCAGCAGGAAAGCGGCTACCAGCCTGACATCTTCATCGCGGGCGAGCGCACCGAAGAAACCGGCAAGAATCTCTGGGGCACGGTCTGCGTCGAAAACCGCGGCGTCGGACGGTTCCAGGTCGTTGCGCGGGGCACACGCATCCACTCCGCCGCGTCCACCGTGCAAAACGACCTCACCGAACGCATCATCCGCGCCCGCGTCAAACTCTCTGAACTCGCCGCCCAATACATGACCCTGGAAAGCAAAGATGTCTGGAAATCCCAAATCCGTTTCCCCTTCGTCAACATCGGCACCCCCGGCGTGTACAACATCACCCCCGACATCGGCCTCCTCGGCGTCGAAATCCGCTCCATCCCCCACGACGACATTTACGGCATGATGGCAGAGTTTGACGCCTACTGCGAAACCCACGGCATCGAAGTCGAAGACCTGCTCCTCGAACACGGCATTGCCTGTGACCCGAACAGCCCCTGGCTCGCCAAACTGGTCGAGGCGGTCAGCGAAGTGTCCGGCCAGCCCGCCCCGGTCGGGAAGAAAATCCACGGCACCAGCGCCCGGTTTGCCCCCGGTGGCAACGGCGTCGTCTGGGGCCAGTCTGGCCTCGGCCCCCACGCCCGCGACGAACGTCACTACATCCCCAGCATCGAGCCGTATTACCGGGCGTTGGATGCGTTTGGGAAAAAGACGGTTGGGGAGTAGGAAGAAGAAATTAGGAATCAGGAATCAGGAAGAAGGAAGTAGTTATTTCCCAATTCCTAATTCCCCCTTCCTAATTCCCAATTCCCCCTTCCTTCTTCCTAAAGACATATGACAGCCCCTCCATCCCCCCTCCTCGTCATGAAATTCGGCGGCACGTCTGTCGGAAGTGCGCCAGCCATTGCCAACGCAGTTGAAATCACGCGGAACGCCCGCGCGGAATATCCCGGCGTCGTCATCGTCACCTCCGCGATGTCGGGCGTGACCAACCTGCTCCTCGCGGGGGCCGACGCGGCCGCGCGGGGCGACATGTCCGCCGTCCACCACGCCGCGACGGAAATGCGGGACAAACATTACACCGCCGCCCGCGCCATCATCCCCGATCAGGGTTTTGCCATGCAACTTCAAGCGGAAGTGGAAACGCTGATCACCACCTTCGTCAGTCTGTGCCAGGCCGTGGGGGTGTTGGGGGAAGCGACCCCGCGCGCGTTGGACGCCATCGCCGCGCTGGGGGAACGGATGAGTATCCGCCTGCTCGCCGCCGCCCTGAACGCCAACGGCATCCCCGCCCAACCCGTGGACTCCGCCCACCTGATCGTCACCGACAATCGTTTTCAAGACGCCCTGCCCGATTTTCCCGCGACGACCGACCGCACCCGCGCGGGGTTATTCCCCCTGCTCGAACGGGGCGTGGTCCCCGTCGTGACCGGGTTCATCGGCGCGACCCCGACCGGGATCACCACGACGCTCGGGCGGGGTGGCTCGGACTATTCCGCCGCCATCCTTGGCGCAGTCCTCCCCGCGCAGGATGTCTGGATTTGGACGGATGTAGATGGCGTGATGTCCGCCGACCCCCGGCTGGTTCCCGACGCCCGCACCATCCCCTCCCTGACCTTCCGCGAAATCGGCGAACTGGCCTATTTCGGGGCAAAAGTCCTGCACCCCAAAACCATCCGCCCGGTGATCGAGGCGGGGGTGGGCTTGCGGGTGTGCAACACGTTCAATCCGACGCACCCTGGCACGCGCATCGTGCTAAACGGGGACAAGTCCGGCGCGCTGAAGGCGGTGACGGCGATTCGCGGGCAAAAGATGGTGACGGTGGAAGGGCGGGGGATGCTCGGTGTCCCTGGCGTGGCGGCACGCACCTTTCAAGCGGTGGCGGAGACGGGCACGAGCGTGATCCTGATCACGCAGGCATCATCGGAGCAGAGCATTTCGTTTTGCATCCCCGCGAGTTCGGTGGAACGGGTGATTGCCGCGCTGGAGAAGGCGTTTGCGGCAGAATTGGCGCGGCGCGATATTGACCGGATTTGGGCTACCGACGAAAACGTGATCGTGACGGTGGTTGGCGCGGGGTTGCAGTACACGTCCGGGATTGCGGGGCGGTTGTTTATGTCCCTGGGCAATATTGGTGTGAACATCCTCGCCATCGCACAAGGTTCATCCGAGGCGGCGATCAGCATGGTGCTGGCCGCGCAAGATGCCGAGACGGCGGTACGGGCGATTCATGATTTGATCATTATGGGCCACTGATTTACAAGATTTTCCTGATTCCCACAGATCAATTCCAAAAATCAGTGTTTATCAGTGAAATCAGTGGTCTATTTTTAGGAGTGCAGTTATGGAACGAATACCAGTGGCCATTATCGCCGCGACGGGGAGTGTGGGACAGCGGTTTGTGCAGTTGTTGGATGGGCACCCGTGGTTTGAAGTGGTCGCCCTGACCGGGTCGGACGGGCGCGTGGGGCAGTCGTATGCCGAGACACATTGGGTTTTGACCGATCCGATGCCGGAATATGCGCGCAACTTGCCTGTTGTCCCTTCCACGCCCGAGGCGGCGAACGCGCCCATCGTATTTTCTGCACTCCCGTCGAAGTACGCGACCGAGATCGAGGCGAACTTCGCCCGCGCGGGGGTAGGGGTGTTCACCAACGCGGGGGCCTACCGCCGCGACCCCACCGTCCCGATCCTGGTTCCCGAAGTGAACGCGGAGCAACTCGCACTCCTTCCCACGCAACGAAAGGAGAAGGGGTGGCCGGGGTTCATCATCACCAATCCCAATTGCACGAGCATGGGGATGACCGTAGCGTTGAAGGCGTTGGACGACGCGTTTGGCGTGCGGCGGGCGTTTTCCGTTTCCCTGCAGGCGATTTCCGGGGCGGGGTATCCCGGTGTGGCGTCGCTGGATATTTTGGATAATGTGATTCCGTTTATTGATGGGGAAGAGGAAAAAGTGGAGTGGGAACCTCGCAAGATGATCGGGAAGGTGGTGGATGGTACCCTGCAACTTGCCAACTTTCAACTTTCCGTCCACACGAACCGGGTGGCGGTGAGCGATGGGCACACGGTCTGTTTGAGTGTGGAGTTTGATCGGGAGCCGTCGCCCGCGGAAGCGGTGGAAGTGTTAGCAGATTATCAAGCCCCGGAAAGTGCGCGGGATTTGCCGTTTACCCCGCGCCCGGTCATTTTTGTTCACCCCGATCAAGATCGCCCGCAACCCCGCCTGGATCGGATGACCGGCAAGGGGATGACGACGGTCGTGGGCCGCGTCCGCCCCGATCCGCTGTTCCATTTGAAGATGGTGGTGCTGTCGCACAATACGATCCGCGGCGCGGCGGGGGGATCAATTTATAACGCGGAGGTTTGCGTACGAGAGGGGTTGATAAAGTGATGAGTAACGAGTAATAAGTAATTTACTCATTACTCGTTACTCATCACTTTTTGGCTCAACCGCCAGTAAGTCATTACACACCCCACCCAGACCGGGATCACCTGAATCATCGCCAGGGTGGAGAGGAGACTCCCCGGCCATTGTTCGGGGTGAAGGAGGGGGAGGAGGAGGGAGAGGGTGAGGCAGACAATCGAGAGGATCAGATACCCTGCACGGAGGTTGTGCGGGGTATTTTTGTAGATTTTGCCGAAGAGGTAGATGAAAAGGGCGATGGCGCCAAGGCCAAAGGTGACGCGAGGGATCAGGCTGAGTTGGGTCATCACCGCGATTGGCACTTCCCACTCCGGGCCGGTTTGGGCGAAGGCAAGGAGGTAGGAGAGCAGGCACAGGCCGAGCAGGGAGGCGGCGAGGCCGAGGCGGAAGAGGGGTTTATTCATGGTCAAACGAATTCAAGCAACAAATCAAAAAGGCACACTCTGTCATTCCGAACGCAGTGAGGAATCCCTGGTACGGCGGTCGTTTCGATCTCCCTGTTGGAAAACTGTTCTTGTTGGCGTTCTGGGGATTTCTCTCTGCGGTCGAAATGACGCGCATTGTCCAGATTCCAGTTGAGCAGTCAATAAGTAGGCTACCAGCGGTCAGATGAAAAGGTCTTCTGCGCCGTCATCTCCATCACTGTCGATGTGGAGAAAATTGGCAATTTGTTTGGCCAGGGCGCGGGCGGTATCGTATTCTTTTTCAAACAGGCGCACGAGGGCCAGGTTGCCTTGATTGCTGATGAGGACGACGTCGTAGTAGCGTTGGGTCCGGTAGGTATTGTTGTTTTGTGATCGGACAGTTTCTAAGCGGGTGGCGACTTTGTAGAATTCTTGGATAGGATGGGTTTTCCGATGTTTATAGACGACAAAGTCTTTTGTGATGGTCACTTCGGTGGGGGTGAGATGGACGCGATTGGTTTGGAAACCAAAAAGCAGGCCGGGAATGCCGGCCATTGCCAGGACGATGAACACACTCACCGGAGCGCGATACAAGGGCGTGAAGTTTCCACTACTGGCTTTTGTGAGGATGTCCACAGCGATCATCGTAAGAAACACCGCGCCAAATGCCAGGAAGATGGAGCCAAAGACGCGCGCGCCAGGGGTGGGGGGATCAATTATTTTAAATTCGGTGGGGGTTTGGGTGACTTGAATGGTCATGTTCGTTTTCCCTTATTTTTCATCTCGCATAATTTGACTGGCTTTGTTCGAACACTCACAGGCCTCCACCGTTTGCGAAAAGCGTTGGAGTCTGCCTTCGTAGGGGCGGGCACCATTGTAGGCCACCCACCCATCCAAATTAAACGCCAGGATGCCCTCGGCCAGCATCCATTCGCCATTATATTTTCGGGCAATGTGAATGTGTGTCCCCGTCGAAGTCCCCCCCTCGCAAGAGGGATGCCCAATCGGTTGCCCGGTTTCCAAGACGGTGCCAACGGTCGCGCGATCTTTTTCTGCCAGATGGAGATAAAACACGTTCCACCCGGTGCGTTCATCCCCGTCGCCGTCCAAATCCAGCACGGCAACCCCTTCGTCCGTGCGGACGACAACCCCCGCGGCCACGGCGGTCGCCCAATCATGTGATTCGACGCACCCGCTGGTTTCGCTTGGGGGCGCAAAGTCGATGGCGGCATAGGGCATCTGCGTGCCCCAGGCGGTGTGTGGCCCCCCGGTCAGTGTCCAGGGGCGGCCCAGTTCAAAGGGGAGAATCATGGGAGGTTGTTCCAAACTGCCGGGGAGATGTGCCGTGTCGGTCGCCCATGGATCGCCGAACAAATTTCGGAAGTTCGCCGCGAGGCCATCTGGCCCGATGGCGCGAAAATAGGCATCGGGGGCATACATTTTGGCAAAGTAATATTGAATGGCAACGGTGGCCGCGTTTTGCCAGGGATCGGGGCGTTCAAATCGTTTGTCCAGCAGTTCAAACTCGATTAACCGCCCCGCGCGGAAACGGTAATAGCCATCGTTGAGCCGGTCCGCGGCGGAGACCAGTTGCAAATACACGCCGCGATGGCTCGTGGAAAAATACTCCATCGGGTAATCGTCCAGATCGAGCGGGGGTTGTGGGTTGGAGACCGCGCCCGTGTGGAAGTCCAACAGCGCCAGCAGAAGTTGGGGACTCACACTGAAATTGGTGGCAACCAGGTCGATGATCTGCGCGCCAGTCCGGTTTTTGCCCCCGGCAAACGAGACATAATTTTTGAGCCACCCCGGTTGGGATGCAACAAAGGCCTCGGTATCGAACCCGATTTGGGACGGGCCGTTGACAAACAAGCCATCCGGGATGATCTGGTAGGGGGTGCCCCAGAGGGGTTTGTAGTAGATTGGAATTTTCATCGGCATGCCGGGGGGCATGGTGGTGGCGGTGGTGGGGATGAAGGGGTTGGCGTTCAGGATTTGGGGAACGGTGGTGTTGAACCGGGCGGCCAGCGCGGGGAGGGTGTCCCCGGTTTGGGCGGTGTAATCCACGAGTTCGCCAGGGGCATATTCCGGCCGGGTGGGGAAAGGTGTGGGTTCCGGTAATGCGGGGGTTTCGGTGGGGGAAAGGTCAATGACTGAGGCGGTTGGGCGAGTGGCAACCCCCGCATTGGTTGGGGTTGCACACGCAGACAACATTAACCCCAGCAAAAGAAACACGCCCCTTATAAAAAGTCGGGTTTGGGTACACATATTCATTTTCGAAGCACTCGTTAATTCAAGAAATTTTACACAGTGTATTTTACGCTCACTCGTCCTCGACGACAATCCACCCTTCGCGCCAACTGCATGTACAGGCGGTACGCACTTCATCTCCACGTTGTAACGTGCCCTTGTACGGTTGGTCGCCGCGTTGGGCAATCCACCCGCCCAGATTGAACGGCAACGGGCCATCCGCCGCGACCCATTCCCCATTATATTTCCGCGCCAGATGGACGTGCGTCCCGTTTGCGACCCCGCCCTCACAGGAGGGGTGTCCCAGCCGGTCACCCGCTTTGACCACCGTCCCTAGAGTCACCCGATCCCGAGCTTCCAAATGCAAATACAACACATTCCAGCCCGTTTGTTCCACCCCATCGGCGGGCACTTCGCCGTCCAAATCCAACACGACCAGGCCGGTTTCCACGCGTACCACCACCCCGTCTGCCACTGCCAACACCCATTCATCGGTCACGACACACCCCCGCGAGGCCAGGGCAGGGGCAAAATCCAGCGCCGCCCACGGGCCATTGCCATCGAACGCCGGGTGGGGGCCGCCGGTATAACTCCAGGTTGTCCCCGGCTCAAACGGTAAAATGAACGGGGGTTGGGTGACATCCGCCGGGTAAATGTCCACGGCCCGCGCCCAGGGATCGTCGAACATGTCTGCCAGCAGAGTGGAGAATCCATCTGTCGAAACGGCCTTTTCCCAGCCTTCCAGATCGTGCACAAACGCAAAAAAGTATTGCACCGCCACCGTGCCCGCGTTCAGTTCCGGGGCGGGGCGCACCACCGTGCCGTCTTTGAGCGTGAACTCCGTCAACGTGCCATCCCGCCACCCTGCGTATCCCGCCCACATGCGCCGGGCCGCCCAATTTAACTGCCCCCACAAATCTTTTCGCAAATAATTAATCGAAGTGGCTTTCAAAAACGGTTCCAAATCCGCCAGCGTCCCCGGGGTGCCTAGCACGCACCCGCATTGATATTCCAACAAGGCCAACAGCAAACGCGGGTTGAGCGAATTTTCCCTTGCCACGATCTCCACCACTGCCGCGCCGGAATTCCAGCCATTCACCATCAAATACTGGCGGTGGGTTTTCAAATATCCAGCCGTTTCGTCTAAATAGCCAACCAGATCAAAAGCGATGGAGGCGCGGGAAAAAACGAATTCACTATCTGGCAGGATCGGATGCTCCGGGCTGAGGACTGCGTCTGTCACCCCGCGCACCCGGTCGGGGATGAGCAAACCCACCCCCGCGGGGATCAGTGCCCCGCGCGCGTCCAAATCCGGGCAGGAGGGAGCCGTTTCCACGCACTGGATTTCATCCACCGTCGTGCCGAACCGCGCGGCCAGGGCATCCCACGTATCCCCCGATTGGGTCTCGTACCGCACAAAGCCGGGCGGCAGGGTGGCGGTTGGGATCAACGTGCCCGTGGGGACGGGGGTGGGTGTCCGGGGGATGGCGGTTGAGGTGGGGGAGGGCGTTAGGGTGGGGGTCTGAGTCGGGTTGGAGGTGGGGGTTTCGGTGGGCAGGATAACGAGCGCGGTGGCGATGACCTCTTGCGAGGCGCAGGCCGCGAGGGCCATTAAAAGCGAAAGCGTAAAGAGGACAAACAAGGTCGAACGCATTGTCTTCCTGCGTATCTGTTTCCTGATTGTCCGCGCATCCTGTTTTTTTTTCGGCCCTGGCTTACGGCTCATCTTTGGTCCGAATAATATTGGTGTCTGCGGTTCCGAACGGGTTGGCGGTGATCAGCACCCCATCGCGCGCGAGCGTTCCCTCGTAGGGTTTTTCTCCCGCACCCGCGACCCACCCACTCAAGTTAAAAGGCAGGGGGCCGCCCGCCAGCATCCATTCGCCGTTGTACTTGCGGGCAATGTGAATGTGCGTCCCGGTCGAAAAACCGCCTTCGCACGAGGGAAATCCTAAAAATTGACCTTGCACCACCCACGATCCGACCGGGATTTTGCTTTCGGTGGCGATGTGCAAATATGCCAGCACCCACCCGGTTTGCTCAAACCCATCCCCGTCCATATCCAACACGAGCACCCCTTTTTCCGAACGCACCACCAGGCCCGGCGCGGCGGCGACGACCCAGTTTTGCGAGGGCACACAGCCTGATTCGGTATTGGCTGGCGCAAAATCGATGGCGGCGCGTGCGCCCAGGCGCGTCCACGCCCCGTGGGGGCCGCCGCTATATGCCCAAATTTGTTCCACCGCAAAAGGCAGGATCATTTGGGGTTGAGTCAGGGTGGGAGGGTAGAGGGGTTCGACAGAGGCGGCCATCAGCCAGGGATTGCCATACAGTTGGGTGTAAAGGGCCGGGAACCCCGTTTCCGGGTTCATGGCTTGAATCCAACTTGTGCTGTCGTTCAGTTGTGCGAAGAAGTACATGACTGCGACAGTGCCCGCGTTCAAATCTGGGGCGAGGCGCACCGTCACGCCGTCGCTGAAGGTGATTTCGGTCAATGTGCCCTCGCGCCACCCGTAGTATCCGATCCCCAACTGATCAGAAGCCCAGGTCAATTGTTGGAACAGGCCTTTTTTGGCCGGGTCCACATTGCCCATCGGATATTCCAGTTTGTTTTCGCCCGGTGTGCCAAATACCCACCCGCCTTGATATTCCAACAAGGCGATTAATAGCCGGGGATTGACGGAGTTTTCCAATGCCACGCGGCTGACCACTCGATCGCCGCTGGTCTGGCCGGTGGTGCCCAAATATTCGCTGTACGTGTTCAAAAAGCCGTTCCCGTAGTTGACATATGCCAGAATATTGAATTCAATGGCCGAAGGCCCATACACGATTTCACTATCCGGGATCAGGCGGTCGGCGAGGGAGGTGTTGTACAGGCGGCGTGGAATGACGAGCAATTGATTGGGGTTGATGAACCCGGTGGGGGGGATGGGGTCGGTTGAGGTGATTTCCTCGGGCAGAACAGAAAAACGTAAGGAAAGACTCTGGAGGGTATCGCCTGCCAGGGTGTAGTAGAGATAGGGGGCGGTGTCCACCGCACCGGGCGGGAGCGTGACCGTGGGCGGGGAGGTTGGGGTGGGCGGCACGGGCGTGTCGGTCGGGGCCAGGGAATCGTTTACCGGCTCACTCATTGGGCCAGGGGTGTTGGTGCTCCACACAATTGTGGGCGGGGCACCAATGCCCGGCGTCGGGGCGGCCAACGAGCCGGAACAGGCCAACGAAACGAGAATAAGGGGCAAAAGGAGCGCGCCGAGGCCTTTGATGGGCGGCAGGGCTAAAGTTTTACCGTTGAATTTCACCGATGCCCTCCTCTTCCCCCACATAGGCCTCAACGGCGATTCCATCCCGAACGAGGAAGCCGTCATATTCGACGCCTGTCCCATCGGAAACCCAGCCATCCAGCACAAACGGCAGGCCGGGCTGGTCGGCGGAAATCCATTCCCCGTTGTACTTTCGCGCCAGGTGAACGTGCGTCCCGTTCGACACGCCCCCCTCACAAGACGGGTGTCCCAGCCGATCCCCCGCGGAGACCTGGGTCCCCGCCCGAATCCGGTCGCGGCTTTCGATGTGCAAATAAAAAATGACCCATCCGGTTTGTTCCAACCCATCGCCATCCAAATCCAAAATGACTGTCCCGTTCCCCGTGCGGACGATGTACCCATCCGCGAGGGCAACCACCCATTCATCACTTTGCACGCACCCCAACGCGTCGCCGGGCGGCGCAAAATCGAGGGCCGCCCAGGCCGAGCCACTATCCCAACCCCCGTGCGGCCCTCCGGTAAAGTGCCAGACCTCGCCAGATTCAAACGGCAGTTGGAGAGTGGGTTGGGTGAGCGTTGGGGGCATGAGCGGCTCGTAGGCAAATTGGAAGGGGGAGCCAAACAAGCGGGTGTACGTTTGCAAAAAACCCTGATCGGACACAACCTCCCGCCAATCGGTTTCGCTGTACAGCCGGGAAAACAGATATTGCACGCCCGCCGTGCCCGCGTTAATGGTGGGATTGGCCGGGATCAGCCGGCTGTCGAGCAGAATGTATCCGCCCAGGCCCTCCACCCGCCAGAGGTAGTAGCCCCGATTGAGGTTGTCGGCGGCGTAGGCGAGTTGGCGGTACAGTCCTTCGCGGAAGCTATCGTAAAGGCCTAGCGGGAATTCTAAAGTGTCATCTTTCGGTGCGGAGTTGGTGACCCACTGGCTTTGATGTTCCAGCACGGCAAGCAGGAGACGCGGGTTAACCGAGTAATTTTGGGCGACCCGTTCGACGATTTGTGCGCCGGTCATAAACTCCCCGTTGACTTCTTCCAAATAGGTGGCGAGGTAGCCACTTTTGTTGAGGATGAACGCGGCAATGTCAAAATCTGCTGTGTTGGGGCCGTAGACGAGTTCGGAGTCGGGGATCAGTTTTAGGTTGGGGCCAGTGTCGCCCGGCGGCGGCGCGGGAATTTCCAGCACCTGTCCGATTTCCAGATAGTCGGGGTTGGCAAGGGCATTGGTTTCGACAATCTGTTCAACGGTGACGCCGTAGCGACTGGCGATGATCATCAACGTGTCCCCCGCTTGCACGGTGTACTGTTCCGGGTCTTTCCGCAGACCGGGGATGGCGTGGGGGGGATCCGGTGTGGGGGTATGATTCGGTTGGGTTTGGGGAATGGAGGTGTTTTCCAGCGGCGCGGCGGTGGGAATGGGTCCGGCGAGGCTGGGGGTCTCTTCGGCGGAGAGTTGCCAGGGGCTATCTTGATCGGCCAGGCGGGTGCAGGCGGTAAGAAGCGGAAGAACGGCAAGGAACAGGATAATGAGGACTTTTCGGGCAGGCATGTGGTTGGGATTTTATCGCGACGGTGAGGGGATGAACAGGAAACGAAGTGTGAAAAGAAGATGAGTGGTTTGTAAAGGCGTAATTCCGGAAAGGTCGTCTTTTAAGGTTTTTTGCATGTGTAAACGGACATCTCATGATTTTACAGAGTCATACGTGTATTTTCATGGGTTTTGAAGGAACTCGCTGAAATTTAGCATTTCAATTCCGGGATTTTTGCCAGATTGTGGTAAAACTTGGTTTGTCGCAAAGCAGTATCCCTGTTAAATTTCGAGAAAAAAGTAGAGAATCCCTATGCCTGAATACGAAGCCGTCATTGGCCTGGAAACCCATATCCAACTCAACACCACCACCAAAATTTTTTGTGCCTGTAAAGCGGACTCATGGGACGATGGCCCCAACACCAACATTTGCCCGGTTTGTACGGGGATGCCGGGTGTGCTCCCCGTGCTCAACAAAGCCGCCGTAGAAAAAGCCGTCCTGCTCGCCGCCGCAATGCACGCGGACATTCAAAATCTCTCTTTCTTCGACCGGAAAAATTATTTTTATCCCGATCTGCCCAAAGGCTATCAGATTTCCCAATATGACCGGTCCATTGCGCGTGGGGGCTTTATGTATTTGCCGCTTCCGGAAGGCGCGCGCCAGGTGCGGATTCATAAACTCCATTTGGAAGAAGACGCGGGCAAAACCAAGAACGAATTCACGTCCGCTTCGGGACGTCGCCGCCTGATTGACTTCAACCGGTGCGGGGTGCCGTTGATTGAAATGGTCACCGGCCCAGACATCCACACCGCCGACGAAGCCGCCGCGTACCTGATCCGCCTGCGCCAACTCTTGCGTTGGTTGGGTGTCTCCGAAGCGGATATGGAAAAAGGCCACCTGCGCGCCGACGCCAACGTCTCCATCCGGCTCAAAGGCAGTACCGTGCTCAACACCAAAACCGAGATCAAAAACGTCAACTCGATAGAGGCGGTCCGTTCCGCCATTGAAAAAGAAATCGAACGGCAAATTCGCGAAGTGGAAGCGGGGCATTCCATCAAACCCTGGACGCTGAGTTGGGACGACGAAACCCAAACCCTCAGCAAAATGCGCTCAAAAGAAACCGAAGCCGATTACAGGTACTTCCGCGAACCTGATCTGCTCCCCGTGCGGCTGGATGATGCCTGGCGCGCGCAGATTCTCGCCACCCTCCCCGAACTCCCGCTCGAACGCCGTGCCCGTTTCGTTCAAGATTACGGCCTGCCCGCATACGACGCCGAAATCCTGACCGGGGAACGTGCTCTGTCAGATTATTTCGAAGCGGCGGTCAAAGCCTACGGCGGCGACCCCAAAACTGTCTCTAACTGGATGATGAACGATGTTTTGCGCATGCTCAACGACCGGGGTTTGACCGCGACCGCCTTAAACATGACCCCCGCGCACCTCGCAGAAGCGATCCGGCTCGTCGATGACAAAGTGATCAACACCTCCACCGGCAAAGCGCTGGTTCCGAAAGTGCAGGATTCTGGCAAATCCCCCAAAGCGATTGTCGAAGCGGAAGGATTGGCGAAGGTTAGCGACGAAGACGCCATCCGCGCCATCGCACTACAGGTTTTGGACGCCAGTCCTGCCGAAGTCGCCTCGTACAAAGCCGGAAAAACGACGCTGATGGGGTGGTTTGTCGGGCAGGTGATGCGCCAATCGCGCGGGAAAGCTGATCCGCAAACTACGCGTACCCTTTTGGAGCAGTTGTTACAATAGCGATAATTCCTCACGATTGGCGAACCTCTAAAAATTATTTCCCCTTTCGCTCGGTAGGGAAATAATTCATTTCGAAAAAGGCTGGAAAGGGGGAAGTCCTTCCCCCCGTTCCAGCCTTTTTTTAGGGCATCTTCTTGGAGCGTAAATTCCAAGCATGGTTGTTACGGCCAGGGTTTCTGGCGTATGCTTTTTGAGGGGGGAGATATTTATTAAACTAGACTCGAGGGGTTGGTTGGGATGTCTTCTGTCGAGACGTGCGATGCAAACGAACCCGCCCAAACCCTCAATGGATGTATGAAATTGCCTTCTGAGGATGACGCCCCCATCATGCCATTGGGATGGAAAACTTATGAAAAGCAGATTCGCGCGCTGGTTGAACATAGTGCGGAGTCGTTTTCGCTCTTAAATGCGGAAGGCACGATCTTGTATACCGGCCCGGTCACCGAGCAGATTCTGGGCTATGCGGTGGATGAGTTTGTTGGGCGGAATGTGTTTGAGTTCTTGCACGCGGAAGATATTCCCGATTGTAAAAATTTGTTTTTGCTCTTATTGCAGAATGAGGGGAGCACGTATCGTACGCGGTTTCGGTTTTTGCATAAATCTGGGACCTGGCGTTGGCTGGAGGGGGTGGGGACAAACTTGCTAGAAAACCAGGATTTTCGCGCCTTGTTGATCAATTTCCGCGACATTACCGCGGAAATCCTGGCCCAAAAAACCCTGGACCAGCGGATGTTATTTGATCAGGCCATGATTTACCTTTCTAAAAAGTTAGAATTGGCCCTGGATTATGATGAAATCATTCAGGTGGTCAAAGATGTGGTGCAAACCAACCTGGGTTACCAAAATGTTTGGATGTATTTGTCGAACGAAGCGGATGAATTAACTTTATTGAGCAGTGCAGGCAAGCTGAATGACATAATTACCACTCAAGCCCAGACCCTCCGAATTACAGGGGATAAATTTCTCGAAGAGCTTTGGCAGAGTCAGACCGTGTTTGTGGTGACAGATGCTCAAACTGACCCACGCACAAACAAGGAGTTGGTCGCCCGATTTGGCAACCGTACCATCATCAACGCCCCCATGATCCTTCAAGGGCGGCTTTTGGGCTTTTTGGGCACGGGATCGTTTGGGGCGGAAGGCGTTCGTGCCCCCACGCCCGAGCAATTAGAGTTTTTCTCTGGCATGGGGATCCGGGTCGCGGTTGCCGTCTCGCGTGTGCAATTGCAAGCCGAAGTGGAGCAACGCGTGCGCTTTACCGTGCTGTTAAACAGCATGGCTCAAATCGCCTTAGCGGCCACTGACCTCCGCGAAATGCTCTATCAAATGGTCGATCGATTGGCAGAGATGTTTCGGGCCGATGCCTGCTATTTGACACTGTGGGATGAAGAGCGCCAACTGCCCATCCCAACCGCGGCGTATGGCCCCCTGCGCGAAACCTATCCTCAAATCTCCCCCGAACCGGGGGAACGCAATCTGACGGAAGTGGTTTTACAAGCCGAACACGCGATTCCGATTGAGAATATTTATCAAACACCCTATCTCGATGCATCCCTGGCCGCCAAATTCCCCAACCCTTGTGTATTGGCTTTGCCCCTCATTGCGAGCCAACAAAAACTTGGGGCCGTGATTCTGGCTTATGACAAGCCCCACGCGTTTCCCGTAACGGAAATGATCCAGGCCGAACAAGCCACCGCCCAGATCGCCCTGGCCATCGCCAAAACCCAACTGATTGCCTCCGAACGCAAACGTCGCGAAGAAGCCGAAACCCTACGCGAGGCAACTTCCATCCTGGCCGCATCTTTCGATCTGGAGCAGATTCTGGAAACGCTCCTGGCCTTTCTGCGACGGGTGGTCCCATATGACAGCGCCTGTGTTTTCCTCAAAGAAGGCCCCACGCTTCGCGTCATGGCCGTGGCCGATCATCCCAACCGGGCGGCCATTTTTGGAAAACAATTTCCCCTGCAAGAGGATCACCTTCAACCGGAAATTTTCCGTACCGGACGGCCTTTAATTTTGTTCGATGCCCAGGCCGATCCGCGGTTTTTGAACTGGGGCGAGGCCACCTACATTCGGGGGTGGATGGGCGTCCCGTTATTGGCCCATGGGGAGGTGATTGGCGTCTTGACCGTGGATAGTAAACAGCCGGGGATGTACACCCCTGTCGAAGCAGACCTCGTTCAGGCGTTTGCCAACCAGGCCGCCCTCGCCGTGGAGAACGCGCGCCTGCTGGAATCCGAACGCCGTCGCCGCATCGAAGCCGAAACCCTGCACAAAGTGACGATGGCCTTTACTGGCACGCTAGACCTGGAACGGTTGCTGGAACTGATCCTGACCCACCTGCAACAAGTGATCCCCTACGATAGCTGACATATCTCGATGATCGAAAT
>JABWBV010000672.1 GCA_013359445.1 Anaerolineales bacterium
TTCGATCAGTCATGGGGTTCTCCTGTTGTTGGTTTTGGCAAACCACAGTCTACCCTATGACTGGTCAACTTTTAGCTTTTAGATGTACGGTAGAAAATTGGGGGAAAAAATATCCTACCCCTGTCAAAGATATTCGGCAGATTTATACCGTTGCTCGTCATAGTCCGCACCTAATTAACCGACCTCCCATTGATTCTGTTGAGCGGACTCGTTTTCGCAACACTCGATATTTCTATAGAGAAAGTTATTCGGTATATGCGTTGACCCTTGATGGGCAACGCGTCCCTCTCATCGATCATATTTTCGACGGAAATATTGCCCTTTACATTGAAGAATTGCTTGAAGTGGAAACCGGAATATTTGATCTTCCAGTGTACGGGGATCAAAATCTTCCACGCGATATAAGAACTAAAATACCTCTTGAAACTTCGGAAAAACTCGAAATCCACACCTTAAATTGTAAAAGTTGTGGAGCGCCGTTGCCCTTTTCTCCTGACACACCTCAAAGAGGGTATCTTGTTTGTCAATATTGCCGTGTGCTTGCCCTTCTTTACACTCCTGAAAATAAACCTGTTTTAGGATTAAGTGAATTGAATTCGCCAACCTCCCAATTTAAGCTGGTAAAACGCGGTGAACTTATACACATTCGACCTCGGAACCAAAAAGAGAGGCATCAGATTCTCCTCCTTTCAAAAACCCATTTGGGGTTGCGTACTTTCAAAGGTAGAGGTGCTTCATTTGCATTTTCAGAGATTATAGCTATATATGCGAAAGAACATGAAGAGGCCGAAACGATGTTTACAGCCTTCAAATTGAAATTCGCTAATGATGAAGGAGTAGGAGATGAAATGGCCTACTCCAGCGATTTAGACAAAACTATCAAACGTATCCGCGGGGAGTTGTTCTATCAAATCGTCGCGAAAAGCCTTACTGGAAGCGAGATCATTTTGTTAGACAAAATCAGGAATCCGCATGAAGCTCTGGTACTTATAGATTTTTTGCTCAAGATTTATAAGTGAGGAGGAAAAAACCAAATTTTTCAACATAACAATTTATAACCGAGCTGCTCACTTCTTACTGATTACTAATCCCCCACCCCCTCACCGTCCCATCCAGCCCCCCGGACACCAACACCCTCCCATCCGGGCTGAACGCCAGCGTATCCACCCATAGCGCGTGTCCGGTCAACTCTGCCAGTAATTTAAACGCCGCCATATCCCAAACCCGGATCACCCCATCACGGCTCCCGGAGGCCAACAGCGACCCGTTCGGGTTAAACGCCAACCCGCCGACCACGTTTTGATGACCGGGCAGAATCGCCAACCCGCGCCCGGTGGGCATTTCAAACAGGCGCACCGCATAATCATCCGCCCCCCCGCCCGTCGCCAGTGTCCGGCTATCCGGGCTAAACGCCAAACTGGACACCCACTGCGGATGCCCGGAGATTTGCAAAATCCGTTGCCCCGTGCGTGCGTCCCACACCCACACCTCCTGAAAACTCGCCGTCGCCAGATAATGCCCGTCCGGGGAAAACGCCAGCGCCGTCACCCAACTCGCGTGGCCGATCAGCGTGATCAACGGCTGACCGGTCTCCACATTCCAGAGCCGCACATCCGTCAAACTCCCCGTCGCCAAACGCGTGCCATCCGGGCTGAACGCGCCCGTCCACACCATCGCCTGATGCCCCACCAGCGTGTGCCGCAACGCGCCCGAAACGGTATCCCACAGACGCGTGGTGCCATCCCACCCGGTGGAGGCCAGCAAACTCCCGTCCGGGCTGATGACCATCGCGTTGATCAGGTTCGTATGCCCGTTGAACGAAAACGTCGGAGGGCCAGCCGGTACATTCGCCGTCAGGACAGCGTTCACCGCTTGAAATTCGATGTAATTCTCATAACTCTCCGCGGCGACCAACCCGTTCGGGGTGAACGCCACCCGTCCAACCCAGACCGCATACCCATCCAACGTTTGCACGGTTTCGCCCGTGTCCACCTGCCAGCGTTGCACTGCCTGACCGTGTGCGGTAAACACTTCGTTGTCCCCGCGATTGGGGAGAAACGCCGCCCCGACCAAGGCGCCAGAATGCCCCTCCAGGCTGGACACCAAAAACCCAGTGGCCGGGTCCCAAAGTCGGGCGGTGTGATCCATGCTGGCTGTCAACACCCGATCTCCGGTGGGGGAATAGACCACGCGCACGACCGAGTTCGTATGCCCGATCAGGGTTTGCGCGACCTGTCCGGTGGCGAGATTCCACACTTTGCCCTGGCTCTCTGGGGCCGCGCTCCCCGACGCGAGAAACGCGCCGTCCGGGGAAAACGCCAGGGTGGTGATCTCGTTGGCATGGCCTTGTAAGATCATCCGCGTTTGCCCGGTGTTGACATCCCACAAAAAAATGCTGGCATTGCCATCCCCTGCCGCGAGGGCGGTCCCATCCGGGCTAAAGGCCAGGGCTTTGACTCCCAGTTGGTGATTCGCCAGAGTGCGAACCTGTTGCCCGGTGGTGACATCCCAAACCCGGACCGTGTTGTCGGTTTTTTCGGCGGCGGTGGCGAGAAAACGCCCGTCCGGGCTAAAGGCCAGCGCGCTGACCAGATCGGTGTGCCCGGTAAGGGTGAAGACGCGCACAGCCCCCGCGCGAGACCAGACCTCGACAGTGTTAAAGTAGGCGAACGCGAGTGTGTTCCCGCTCGGGTGAACGGCGACCTGACTGACCCAGGCGTTGGGGGCCAGGGTTTGGGTGAGGTTGAGGGTGGCGGCGTCGTACACATGGACCCCGGTGGTGGTAGCGAGGATCAGGTTCTGTCCATCGGAAGACAGCACAAAACTGTTGATGCGGCCTCGGCCCCATTGGGTGAGTTGGCGCATTCCGGCGGCATTTTGCGGGGAGAGGGCGTCGGGGGCGAGGGTGGGAATGGGCGGCGGGGTAAAAGGTACGGGCGTGGGAAGCGGCGAGGTGGCGGTCGGGCCAAAGGTTGGCGTAGGGCGCGGGGTGCCCGCGGGAAGTTGGGTGGGCGTTTCCACGGGAGGAGTAAAAAAGTGCGGGGTGAGCGCCACGGCTTCCGGGCTGGGCGAGGGAGGAGTACAGGCTGTCAAAAGGAGGAGGAGCAGAAGCGTGAGGAGGAGAGGCTTTTTCATAGCGAGGACATTATAAACAAAGTCGCTTGTAAATCCTAAATCCTGTACCAAAGTCCCCCCGTTCACTTTAAGATTCCGGTTTCAACCCTGCTGACTTTGGTATAATTCGCCGGATTAACTTGAAACCGGTTCCACTTTGTCCTATGTAACGCTGGGACAATCCCGGTGTTTAGTTGTACGGATATTTTCTTTAACCATCAAACTCTTACGAGTTTTGAAATCTCACCCCGGGAGGTTTTTCTCAATGGAAAAACAAGACCATTTG
>JABWBV010000673.1 GCA_013359445.1 Anaerolineales bacterium
CCCACCGCGGAAGGTCTCCCCACGGACGCCGCCGCCCTCGCCGCTGAACGCGGCCTTACCCCCGACGACGTGTACGCGGCCCTCTCAACGTACATGCCCTCGGGCAAACTCGATCCCTACCTCATGTTCTCGTCCGGTGGACAAAGCGGGCAGGTGCTCGTAATTGGCGTCCCGTCCATGCGGATTCTCAAAATGATCGCGGTCTTCACCCCCGAATCCTGGCAAGGGTATGGCTTCGGCGGCTCAAGCAACGAAGTCCTCGCGGGCGGGTACATGCCCGATGGCAGTGAACTGACCTGGGGCGACACCCATCACCCCAACCTGTCCGAAACCAACGGCGAATACGACGGACAATTCCTTTTCATCAACGACAAAGCCAACGCCCGCCTCGCGGTCATTGACCTGCGCGATTTCGAGACCAAACAAATCGTCAAAAACCCCAACGCCATCAACGACCACGGCGGCGCGTTCGTCACCCCCAACACCGATTACGTGATCGAAGGCCCGCAATACGCCTCCCCGATTGGTTGGGAATACGCCACGATGGATGAATATCAGGAAAAATATCGGGGCCTGATCACCTTCTGGAAATTCGACCGGGTCGCGGGCCGCGTGGACGAATCCCAATCCTTTCAGATCGAACTCCCCCCCTACTGGCAAGACCTGTGTGACGCGGGCAAAGCCGTCAGCGATGGCTGGTTCTTCTGCAACTCCTTCAACACCGAAATGGCGACCGGCGGCGTAGAAAATGGCGAACCGCCATTTGAAGCCGGAACCACCAAAAACGACACCGACTACCTACACATCATTAACTGGAAAAAAGCCGCCGAAGTCTATCAGGCTGGCAAAGTGGACATGATCAACGGCATGGCCGTCATTCGCCTGCAAACCGCCATTGACGAAGGACTGTTGTTCTTCACCCCCGAACCGAAAAGTCCCCACGGTGCAGACGTGACTCCCGGCGGTGAATTTGTCGTCGTCGGCGGCAAGTTGGACCCCCACGTAACGGTGTACTCCTTCGCCAAAATGATGGCCGCCATCGAAGCAGGCGGGCTGGAAACGGACGTCTACGGTGTCCCCGTCATCCCGCTCGACAAAGCGATGGAAGCGCAGGTCGAACTCGGCCTCGGCCCGCTCCACACCGTTTTTGATGACAAAGGCTATGCCTACACCTCCCTCTTCCTCGACTCCGCCGTGGCCCGCTGGACGCTTGGTGGCCCCTACGACGACAAAAATCCCGAAGATGGCTGGACGCTCGTGCAAAAACTGCCCGTCCAATATAACATCGGCCACATCGCCGCCGCCGAAGGCGACACCGCCTCTCCCGACGGCGGGTATGTGGTTGCCCTAAACAAGTGGAGCATTGACCGCTTCGCCAACGTTGGCCCCCTGCTCCCGCAAAACTTCCAACTGGTAGACATCGCCAAAACAGGGGATCAAATGAAAGTGATCTACGACATGCCCATCGGGATGGCCGAACCGCACTACGTCCAGATCATCAAAGCGGACAAACTCCATCCGTTTGAAGTTTACCCGGAAGTCGGCTGGAACCCCGAAACGATGAGCGTGGACCCGAACGCCATCACCTCCGTCGAAGACGCCCGCATCGAACGCAATGGCACGACCGTGGAGATCTGGAGCGCCGTCATCCGCTCGCACTACACCCCCGAAATCGTCGAAGTCAACGCGGGTGACCACGTTATCTGGCACATGACCAGCCTCGAAACCACCCGCGACGCCACCCACGGCTTTGCCCTCTCCGGCTACAACATCAATCTGAGCCTCGAACCCGGCGAAACCCAAACCATCGAATTCGACGCCAAGCTCTCCGGCTCCTTCACCTTCTACTGCACCGAATTCTGCTCGGCCTTGCATCTGGAGATGTTGGGATATTTCTTAGTCAAACCGTAATTTGATTTTTGATTGAGGATTGCGGATGGCTGATTGAAAATCCAATCAGCCATCCGCAATCAAAATTCAGCAATGAAAAAATTCCTCTCCCTCGACCCCGACGTAAAAGTCCTGCTCCCGGACGGCAGTACCCGCAACCTCTCGGTGTACCTGATCCCCAGCGTATTACTGATGCTGGCCGCCCTCCTGCTGATGACCTCCATGTTTCTCCCCTACTGGAATATGGAAATGACCGCCCCCCAGTACCCCAAAGGCTTGTTTGTCGACGTGTACGTGAACCACCTCGAAGGTGATATGCGCGAAATTGACGAACTCAACCATTATCTGGGCATGAAACCCCTAGATGAAGGCGGGCAATTTGAACGGTCCATTTCGATGGCCGGGATTGTTGCCATGGGGCTTCTGCTCGTCGCCAGTGTGTTCGTCCACAACCAGTGGGCCGCTATTCTTGCCCTGCCGGTGATTGCCTTCCCGATCATCTTCGTTGCCGACCTGTGGTGGATACTGTACCAGTACGGACACAGTATTGACCCCAACTCCGCGCTGGGGGGCGCGATTCCCCCGTTCACCCCGCCCGTGTTGGGGCAGGGCATGGTCGGGCAGTTCGGCACCATTGCCACGTTTGACATCGGGTTTTACCTCGCCCTCGCCGCCGTCGTCGTTATGCTCACTGGGCTCTGGTTCCACCGTGCGGCATACAAACCGATTGTGGACGCGCGGAAGAACGTAAATAGTGCACGGTAATCCGTCATCGGTAATGGGTGCCTACCATGTATAAGAAGTTTACATCCATCTTTTTCGTGCTTTCAGGCCTGGTTTTGTTGAACATTACGGGCAGTTCCGCGGCACCTCTTCCCGATGAACCGTTCCGAATTCCTAATTCGCAATTCCTAATTCCTGATTCCCTCATCGTCTCCCCCAACGGCCCCTACCTCACCCTTGACGCCGCCCTCGCGGATGCCAGTGATGGAGACGTGATCGAAGTTCGGGGTGGCACGTACCCCGCGTTGGTGGTGGAGAAATCCGTCACCCTGATCGGGGTGGAGGCCCCGATCATTGACGGAGGCGGACAGGGCACCGTGGTCAACCTGTCCGCGCCGGGGATTGTGTTCCGGGGGTTTGAAGTTCGCGGAAGTGGGCCGAATCCCGATACCGATGATTCCGGCATCATTGTGGAAGCCAACGATATTCTTGTCGAAAATAATCGCCTGCACGACGTGTTGTTTGGCATCTTCGTCGCCGGAGCGAATAACGTCATCGTGCGGGGAAACGATGTCACCGGAAAAACCGAATATGACCTGGGCCGCAAAGGGGATGGCATCCGTATTTGGTACAGCGAAAACATTCTGATTGAAAAGAATCACGTCCACGAAACGCGAGATATTGTGATGTGGTATGCCGCCAATGCCATTTTACGGGATAACGTGATTGAAAAGGGACGGTATGGTGTGCATTTTATG
>JABWBV010000074.1 GCA_013359445.1 Anaerolineales bacterium
TAGCGATGTCACCAGCTACGTTGTGACCGGTCAGGACGCCGAAAAAGCCTCCGTGCAGTACATCATCGATGGCAAACAGTCCATGACCGTTTTGAAGGATGTCCGCATCCTCGTCAACGACGCCATCGCCGCCGCCGTCGCTTTCCTCGAAGGCAAAACCCCCGAAGAAACCACCACCTACAACAACGGCACCTTTGACGTTCCCGCCAAACCCTCCGAAGTAATCTCGGTCGATCAGGCCAATGTTCAATCCGCCATCATCGACTCCGGCTACTGGCCCGCCAGCGATTTCACTGGATTAGGCACAGAAGGTGGCTCGGAGCCTGTCGAACCCGTCCAGGGCAAACTTGCGGTCGGCATTGTCCTCCCCACCAAAGACGAACCCCGCTGGGTCCAGGATGAAGCCCGCTTCAAAGAAGCCCTGAGCGCCGCCGGTTACGATGTCGAAATTCTGTTCAGCCAGGGTGACTCCGCCAAAGAACAGGCCAACGTCGAAGCCCTCATCACCAAAGGCGTCAAAGTCATTATCATCACCCCGCACGATGGCACCGCCGCCGCCGCCGCCGCTGACGCCGCCCACGCCGCCGGTGTCAAAGTCATCTCCTACGACCGCCTGATCCGCGACACAAATGCCGTAGACTACTACGTCACCTTCGACAGCATCGCCGTGGGGGCCGCCCAGGCGCAGTACCTTGTGGACAAAGCCACCGGCACCGGCAACCCGCTCTACCTGTATGCGGGCGCCGCATCCGACAACAACGCTTTCCTGTTCTTTGAAGGCGCATGGAACGTCCTCCAGCCCAAAATCGCTGATGGCACCTTCGTCATCAAAAACTCCAGCGAAGCCGTAGCCTTGCAGGACAAAGCCACCCTCTCCCGCGATGAAATGAGTGGCATCATCGGCCAGATCACCACCAACTGGGATTTCAACACTGCCAAGAGCCTCGCCGAAGCCAACCTCACCGTTGCCGCCGCCGAAGATAAAGGCAACGTCTTCATCCTTGCCCCCAACGATGGCACCGCCCGCGCGATTGCCGACACCTTCGCCGCTGACAGCGATGTCACCAGCTACGTTGTGACCGGTCAAGACGCCGAAAAAGCCTCCGTGCAGTACATCATCGATGGCAAACAGTCCATGACCGTCTTCAAAGACGTCCGCACCCTGGTTGCCGATGCGATTGGGATGGCGGTTGCCCTCCTGGAAGGCAAAGCCCCCGAAACCACCGGTTCCTACAACAACGGGGCCATTGATGTCCCGGCCAAACAGTCCGAGGTCATCAGTGTAGATGCCGCCAATGTCAAAGCCGCCCTCATTGACTCCGGCTACTACGCCGCCAGCGATTTCACCGGCCTGCCCTAAACAAACCCACACACATTCAGGAATAGGGAGTAACCTCCCTATTCCTGAAAAATAAGGTTCGCCTGATAGAAACGGCGTTCGCTCATGCGTGTTAAGAATATTATCTGTGCATCCGAACGCCGTTTTTATTCCCGCCATACAGATATACGGGAGAAATTCTCAAATCATTCTGGTGCTACCGTAGTTCTGCACCATAAGATTCTTATCCCGTAACTGCTCAGGCTTAAAGAGAAAACTCCCCGAAAAAGGGTGAAAAGGGGATGTACATCGCCCTTTCACCCTTTTTTCGGGCGAATCTCTGGCTGAGCAGTTACCTTATCCCTATCTTGGAGCCAAAGCGACTATGAAACCACCCATTTTGGAAATGAAAAACATTACCAAGGAATTCCCCGGCGTGAAAGCTTTGGACAATGTAAGCTTTCGAGTTGCCGAGGGAGAAATTCACTGTCTGGTCGGTGAAAACGGGGCAGGGAAATCTACCCTGATGAAAGTGTTAAGTGGGGTATATCCACATGGTTCGTATTCAGGGGACATTCTTTTTAATGGGGAAGTGCAAAAATTTTCAGGGATTCACGATAGCGAACAAGCAGGCATCGCCATTATTTATCAAGAACTGGCCCTCGTGCCTGAAATGACAGTCTACGAAAACATCTTCCTCGGCCATGAAATCCGCAGTGGTTTGTTGGTGGATTGGAATGAAACGATCAAACGCGCTGGCGACATGCTCAAAACCGTGCGGTTGGACATTAACCCTGCCATCAAAGTAAAAGACCTTGGAGTGGGAAAACAACAACTGGTTGAAATCGCAAAAGCGTTGAGCAAAGATGTTAAGCTCTTGATTTTGGACGAGCCTACCTCCGCCTTAAATGAAGATGACAGCGAAAATTTGCTCGATTTGTTGCGTGGGCTTCGGGACCACGGTGTGACCTCGATCATGATTTCGCACAAATTAAAAGAAGTCATCAGCATTGCCGATTCCGTCACCGTTTTGCGGGATGGAAAAACCATCTGCACGCTGGATGCGCACAAAGGCGAAGTCTCCGAAACTGTGTTGATCAAACACATGGTGGGCCGGGAGATCGACAACATCTACCCCCCCCGCGATCACACCTCCACTGGAGAAGTCCTGTTGGAGGTGAAAAACTGGAACGCTTACGATCCCCAACTTGGACGAAGCATTCTCAAAGATGTCAATTTGTACGTCAAACGAGGTGAAATTATCGGGTTGGCTGGATTGATGGGGTCCGGGCGCACAGAGCTGGCGCTCAGTCTCTTTGGCAACCCGGACGGGTATCACCTTAATGGCGATTTGGTCATCAAAGGGGACAAAAAAACCTTCCACCATCCCCGGCAAGCAATTCAAGCTGGCATGGCTTACGTCACAGAAGACCGTAAAGGAGACGGGCTGATCCTGATCCAGGATGTCAAGCAGAATATCACCCTTGCCAACTTAATCGAAATTGCTGAACGCGGGGTTGTGGATGAAAATGCAGAGGTTCAAGTCGCGAATGAATTTAAAACTTCGCTCAACATTAAAACCCCCAGCATCGAACAAAAAGTATCCAACCTCAGCGGCGGGAACCAGCAAAAAGTCTGTCTGGGAAAGTGGCTTTTTGTAAAGCCCGAAATCCTCATTCTGGACGAACCGACGCGTGGCATCGATGTGGGCGCAAAATTCGAGATTTATACCATTATGAACCGGCTGGCCCAACAAGGCATGAGCATCATCATGATCTCATCCGAATTGCCTGAAGTTTTAGGCATGAGCGACCGTGTGTACATTGTTTCCTCCGGCAAAATTACCGGCGAATTGCCCATTGAGGAAGCCACCCAAGAAAAAATCATGCAATTGGCAACAAACTGAGGAGGTCCAAGATGTCGTTCATCAAGGATATACAAAAAATACTACAACAAAATATTCGCGAATATGGCATGTTTATTGCCCTCTTTGTGATCATGGCCATCTTTACGGCCACTACCGATGGCATTTTCATTTCATCCCGCAACATCAGTAACCTCCTCAATCAAACGGGTTACATCGCCGTCCTGGCAGTCGGGATGACCCTGGTCATTGTCATTCGGCACATCGACCTTTCGGTCGGCTTCCTGGCGGGCTTTCTGGGCGCGGTTGCCGCGATTGCTTTGGTCTCCTGGCAACTGCCCGTCATCGTCGTGATCCCGCTCGTCCTGCTCTTTGGGGTTCTAGCAGGGATCATCACCGGGTTCCTGGTGGCACAGATGAAAATCCCGTCGTTCGTCGCGACCCTCGCGGGGTGGTTGATCTACCGAGGCGCGATCCTGCTCGTCACGGAAAGCACCGGCACGATCATCATCCCGGATGACACATTCAACGCCATCGGGAACGGCTATGTCCCCGACATCCCCGGCCTGACGTTTCTCCCCGAAGTCCACAAACTCACTCTGCTGTTGGGTCTGATCGGCATCATCTTTTACGTTTACAACGAAATTAGTAGTCGAAGTAAAAAGCAAGCCTACAAATTTGAAGTGCTCCCCCCTGCGATTTTCGTGCTCAAACTCGTCTTTGTCTCCCTTATCATCGGCGGCATCACCTGGGTTTTGGCCGGATACAACGGCTTGTCCTGGACAGTGGTCATTGTCCTGATAATCGTTGCCTTGTATGATTTTATCGCTTCAAAAACCGTGCTGGGACGGCACATCTACGCGATTGGCGGCAACCCCGACGCCGCGGAGTTGAGCGGGATCAGCGTCAAACGGCTGATTTACGTCGTCTTTGGCTCGATGGGGATGCTCTCGGCCCTGTCCGGGATTTTGTTCACCGCGCGGTTACAGTCTGCCACGACGACGGCGGGGACGCTGTTCGAGTTGGATGCCATCGCCGCGGCGTATGTTGGCGGGGTCTCGGCGGCAGGCGGGGTCGGAAAAGTGATGGGGTCGATCATCGGCGCGCTGGTGATGACTTCGCTCACGAGCGGCATGAACCTGATGGGGACCGGGATTTCATACCAATACATCGTCCGTGGAGCCGTGCTGGCCGCCGCGGTAATCTTCGACGTAGCCACCCGCAATCGGGGCAAATAAAGTTTGATTTTTCGCAAAAAAAAAGAAGGCTGATCGTCAGCCTTCTTTTTTTTGTGCGATTTGTTCCAACTCTGCCGCAATTTGGCGCATACTGGCAGGGCGTTGATCTCGATCTTTGACGAGCAACCGTTGCACCAACCCGGTCAGGGCGGGGGGAAGAACGGGGTGGGTGGCCGCGAGGGTGGGGGCAGGTTGGTGGAGGACGGCGGTGAGGGTGGCCGTGTAGTGCGCCCGCTCGAAGGGATTCTTGCCAGTCAACATTTCGTGTAATAGCACGCCAAACGACCAGACATCCGCGCGGGCGTCCAAATCTTCGCCGATACAGGCTTCGGGACTCATGTAGGCGATGGTGCCGACGGCCGCGCCGTCTTCGGTCAGGCGGGTGTTTTGCCCGGTCAGGCGGGCGATGCCGAAGTCGGCGAGGCGCGGGGAACCGTCGGCGGCGAGGAGGATGTTGGCGGGTTTGAGGTCGCGGTGGATGATGCCGAGGTGGTGGGCACGCGCGAGGGCATCCGCCAGTTCGAGGGCGAGGCGAAGCGTTTGGGCGAGGGGGAGGACGGGGGTTTGATCTAGCAGGTCGCGCAGGGAACCGCCGGGGACGTATTCCATCACAAGGAGGTATTCGCCGTTTTCGACCTGGGTGCTGAGGATTTTGACAATGTTGGGGTGGTTCAACTGCCGGAGGAGGTCCGCTTCCCGCTGAAACCGGGCGAGCGCGTCCGGGTTTTGGGTCAACAGGTGGGGGAGCAGGCGTTTGATGGCGACGCTTTGCCCGGTTTGGGTATCGCGGCCGCGGAAGACTTCGCCCATGCCGCCGCGGGCGAGGAGGTTTTCGAGAATGTACGTGCCTGTTTGGGGAGGAGGGGGTATTTGGGGACTGGGCACTGAAGTGCCTACTACAAACGAGGTGTCTGATTTTGGGTTCGTAGTGGGGGGGTCAGCCCTTTTGCTCGGTTGTGGTGGGGTCAACTCATCCAAATCTCCTTTCTGAATCCGATCCAATAACCCGTCGGTATCCAACGCAACGCTCTGGTTCCAGTTCGTCTTAAATTCAGTTTCGCCCAGGTGGGCTTTGAGGTTCGTGAGCATCTGCTCATACATCAGGATCCCGCCCGCGTGGCGTTGATTGCCCAGTTCTGCCCGAATTTTGTCCGAGGCGGCCAGATACATCACCGCGCGGCCCGGTTGGTTTTCCCTGATCTCCACCCCTGCCAGCACATCCAGGCAATCGGCAATGGTATCCTGACTACCAAACTCTCGGCACAACGTCAGACTTTCCATGATGTGCAAGCGGGCATTCGGCAAATCCCCCTGCTCCAACAAACACGTGCCCAGGTTGATCGAAACATACGCGATGCCCCATTTGATGCCCTCCTCCCGAAAAATCTTCAACCCCTCCGTGCCCAGTTCGAGGACCCGCGCGTAATTTCCTTCATCCAACTCCAGCGCGGAAAGATTCTGCAACGTCTGCGCCATCCCGATCCGGTCGCCAGCCGCCCGCTGGAGGGGTAAACATTCCTCCCACAACGCCCGCGCTGGGGGGTAGTTGCCGATCGCGTGGTACGTGACCGCCAACCCGTTGAGAGCCCGCGCCAGGGGGATCGACTCTCCAAGTTCACGTTGGAGGGCGAGGTTTTTTGATAGGTAGTCAATGGCCCGATCATAATCCCCTAGCTGATTCGCCATCACACCCGCACCGCGCAAGAGTTTGGACTGCACCTGCGCGGGAAGGTCGTCCATATGCGCCAGGGCAGGTTCCAGCCAGCCAAACCCCTCCCGGTAGTAACTTCGCAAATACCAAAATGGCCAGAGCGCGCCCGCCAACCGTGCGTATAACGTCAACGCGCGGGTTTCCCGCCCCCATTCGAGCGCGCCACGCAGGTTATTGTGTTCCATTTCCAGGCGGGTGAGCCAGGCCTCCTGCTGGTCGCCGTGAAATTCCGTTTCCGCTTTTTCAGCCAGGGCAAGAAAATGTTCGGCATGGCGCAGGTGGGCGTCCTGTTGCCCATGCGCGTCTTCCAGACGTTCGGCGGCGAATTGGCGGAGCATCTCGTGCAGGTGAAACCGCCCCTGTTCGTCCCGCCGGAGCAGGGATTTGTCCCCCAGCCCGGCCAAGAGGGGGGCCGTGGCCCCTGCCACCTGCCGCGCCCCATCGGCGGTGAACCCGCCCCGGAACACGGACAACGCCGCAAAGGTGCGCTGTTCGGGCGGGGTGAGCAAGCGCCAGGAGTAATCGAACACCGCACGCAGGCTCCGCTGGCGCGTGGGCAGGTCGCGGAAGTTGGCGGTCAGAAAGTCAAAGTTTTGGGCAATTTCGGTCTCGATTTCCGCGCAGGTGTAGTAGCGGATGTTTGCGGCGGCGAGTTCGAGGGCGAGCGGGGTGCCGGACAGCAATTGGCAGATGCGGACGATGGCGGGGAGTTTGTCCGGGGTGAGGGCAAAGTCGGGGCGGGCGGCCTGGGCACGGGCGGTGAAAAGCTGGACTGCGCCGGTCTGCGCGGCCTGCTCGGGGGTGGTATCCCGCGTGGGGTAGTCCAACCCTTCGACGGGCACGGTCCACTCCCATTGCACGTTGAGCCGTTCGCGGGAGGTGACGAGCAGTTGGGCACGCGGGGCGTTTTGGAGGAGGTGTACCAACCAGGGCACGGCGTCCAGGAGGTGTTCCACATTGTCGAGAATCAGCAGGATTTCCCGGCTTTTCAGGTAGGTGAGGACTTGGGTTTTGGGGTCTTGATTGCCTGCAAAGGCGAGGCCGACTGCTTCGGCGAGGGCGGTGGGGATGAGTTCGGGGTTGTCCACGCCTTCGAGGGGGACGAAGAAGACGCCGCTCAGGAAGAGGCCGCGTTGCAGGGCGTGGCGCGCGGCCTGCAGGGCGAGCCGGGTCTTGCCGATCCCGCCGGGGCCGAGCAGGGTGATCAGGCGGCTGTCCGGGCGGGTGAAGAGGCTGTCGAGGTGTTCCAGTTCGTGCGTGCGTCCGACGAAGGCGGTGGGGCGGAGGGTGAGGTTGTTGGGGAAGGTGTCCCCGGCGGCCCGGATGCGTTCGTAGAGGGCGGTGGTTTCGGCGGAGGGGTCCACGTCCAGTTCTTTGGCGAGGACGCGGCGGCATTGTTCGTATTGGGCGAGGGCGGCGGTGCGTTGGCCGCTCCGGGCGTAGAGGAGCATGAGTTGGCGGTGGGTTTCTTCGCGCCAGGGGTCGAAGGTGAGTAGGCGGGTGGCGGTTTGGATGGCCTGGGGGTATGCCCCGCGTTGTTGGTGGTGGGTGGTGAGGGTTTGCAGGGCTTGAAAGGCGAGTTCACGCAGGCGGACGCGTTCGGCGTAGGCCCAGTCTTCAAACTCGGGGGCTTCGCGGACGAAGATGCCGTGGAGGAAGTCGCCGGAGTAGAGATTGAGGGATTGGGTGAGGGAGGAAATTGGGGATTGTTGATTGTTGATTGCTGATTGCTGACTTGAGATTTGCGGACTTGCTTGAACTCCTTTCACAAATTCATCTACGTCGAGGGTGTGAGGGGCGGCGGCGTTGAATTGAACGGTGTCGCGGGTGACGAGGAGGTAGGGGTCGAGAAATTTGCGGAGGTTGGAGAGGGCTTGCCGGAGGTTGTTTTTGGCGTCGGCGTCGGACATCTCCCCCCAGAGGAGCGCGGCGAGGGCGTCGCGCTGGTGGGCGCGTTTCGTGACCGCGAGGTAGGCGAAGAGCGCGGGGACTTTGTTCGAGATGAAAGTGCGGATGGGTACATCCGTGTCGAGGGGGGTATGGTCGAGGAGGAGTTGCAGGCCACCAAGCAGACGGATGTGAAGGGGAGGGGGAGGGTTCATCGGATTGGGGGACAGGGAGGCAGGTAAGCAGGTACACAGGTAGACAGGTACACAGGTTCATTTTTAACGTGTTTACCTGTTTACTTGTGTACTTTTCTACTTTATTTACTTTTCCAATAAATGATTTCTAAACGATGGGTTTGTAGAATGACATTATCACACATTCAGAAACACCTTGCCAGAGAAACTTTCAAAATGTCCCAGGCTGAAACTCCCGCCCCTCGCTACCATCACTTCATTCTCCAACTCCGACAGGAGTTGAACCTGACCGCCGCAGAGTCTCCCGTTTGGCGCTTGAGTCTAGAAGACCCGCGCACGGGAGAGCGGAAGGGCTTTCGGACGGTGGATGAACTGGCCGTTTATCTCAAAACCTGGATGCAAACGTCATCCGACCCAAATCTATAAAATCAATTTTGACGAGGTCATTCTTTTATGCAAACCATTCTTCTTTTATCTGCCGCCTTAAGTTACAGCGTGGGAGGCTATTACATGAAACTTTCGCAAGGTCTGACAAAAGGCGGCCCCACCAGCATCGTGATGATCCTGTTTTGCCTGGGCGCGGGCTTGCAAATGTATGCCATGCGCCAGACCGAAATGACGGCGACGTACATCATCGTCCTGGGTTTTGAGGCGATCACGGCGTTGAGCATCGGCGCGCTGTTCCTGCACGAGGGCCTCACGATGACCAAATTGTTAGGGGTGTTGATTGTGGCGGTAGGGGTGGCAGTTCTGCGAGGATAAACATTTTCAGAGAAGTACGAGCCAATCGAGGCTCTTCATTTCAACAAACTATTTAGAAGGAGTATGTATCATGAAAATCTTAAAATGGATCGGAATTGTTCTCGGCGGTTTGGTTCTCCTCATCGCCCTCGCCGCGGGCGGGATGATCGCCAGCACGACCAGTCGTTTCAGCAAAACCTACGACATCACCCCCGCACCCCTCACCGTGGCCATTGCCGATGGCGACCTGGCCGTCGGCGAACACTGGGCAGAGATGCACTGCCGCGAATGCCACGGCGAAGACCTGGGGGGGGGCCCGTTTTTTGAAGACCCCAGCATCGGCTACTACGACGCCCCCAACCTGACCTCTGGCAAAGGTGGGATCGGCGCAACCTACACCGACGAAGACTGGGTGCGCGCCATCCGGCACGGCATCAAGCCCAACGGGACCTCCGTCTTTATTATGCCCTCCGAAAACTTTTACTACCTGAACGACGCCGACCTGGCAGGCATCATCGCCTATGTCAAATCCGTCCCACCGGTGGATCGAGAGATTCGCGAACCCAGTCTGAAACCCTTCGCCAAAATTTTGTACGCCCTCGGGGCCTTTGGTGACCTGCTGTACGCCGAAGTCATCGAGCACGATGTACGCCCGTCCGCTCCGGCAGTGGGCGTCTCCGTAGAATACGGCGAATATTTAGTCAATTCCCACGGGTGCAAATCCTGTCACGGAGAAGCCCTCTCCGGCAAACAGCCCCCCGAACCGGGCGCGCCCCTTGCCCCCAACCTCACCCCTGGCGGGGAACTCGCCGCCTGGACGGACGCGGACTTCATCAGCACCATGCGCACGGGCGTCACCCCCGGCGGAACTGAACTTGACGCCGCCTACATGCCCTGGCAGGGGTTGGGCAAAATGACCGACGACGAGTTGAAAGCCGTGTGGATGTACCTGCAAGCGCTCCCGGCATTGGAGACTACGACAGAGTGAGAAGGTGATTGGTAGATCGGTTGACTGGTGGATTCATTCAATCCCCAGTCAACCAAATAACCAATAAACACTCCCCCCGTAACGCTTTCCGTAACGCTTGAAAGACGGTCGTTCTCTACAATGAACGAAAAACACAGGAATTGAAATGACCACACTTGAATCTGGAATCCCCGCCCCCAACCAATCCCTTAAATGGCTCTTCACCGGTTTGATCATTGGAACACTCCTTGCGATCTTGTTCCTCATTGCAAGTCGCACCCTCTCCACCCACCCCGGCACGATCACCCTCAAAACGAGCGGCCTGCAATTTTCCGAGACGGAACTCCACGTCAAAGTGGGGCAAACGGTCAACCTGGAACTCTTCAACACCGACGGTTATGCCCACGCGTTCGACATTGACGTATTGGGCATTCACGTCCCCCTCCCCGGCAGTCAAACCACAACCCTCACCTTCACCCCCACTCAGCCGGGCGTCTACGAATTTTATTGTGGCGCGTACGGGCACAAAGGTGCGGGGATGGTGGGGACGCTGATTGTAGAACCGTAAGTATTGTAATTACCCAATTACCCCCTCAGGAGAATCCCATGCACGCCTGGTTTGTATTTCTTCACGTCCTCGCCGTTTTTACCTTTTTCATTTCCCACGGTGTTTCATACAGTGTCTCGTTTGCCCTGCAAAAAGAGCGCGAACTGGAACGCATCAAAACCCTGCTCGAACTTTCCGGCAACTCCTATCGCGGCATTTATCTGTCCCTGTACGCCCTGTTGGGGTTCGGGATCATCGCCGGGTTTACGGGTAAATGGTGGGGCGAGGGCTGGATTTGGACTTCTATCGTTCTGCTGATTGTGATGATCGCCCTGATGGGCATCTTTGGGGGCGGCAGTTATGGCCTGGCCCGGAAACTCGCTGGTCTGCCCTATGCCATCAAAGGCAAACACATGCCCGCCGAACCCCCCGCCCCCCGTGCGGAACTCGACGCCGTCCTCGCCAAAGCCAACCCTATGCGGCTTGCCATGATTGGCTACGGGGGCCTGGCGATCATCGCGTGGCTGATGATGTTCAAGCCGTTTTAGGAGTTTTTCTCATGGCGAAACCCCTTCTTCAAGGCGCGTTCCTCACCGTCCTCACCCTCTTTGGCGGGTTGGCGATCGGCTTCCTGCTTGGGACAACACTTTATAACGTGTTACCAGGAAGCACCATCGAAAATCCGCTCCCCATGCACATCACCCTCGCCGCGCTCCCGGCCCTGGTCGGGTTTTTGGCGGGCGGGGCGGCGTGGGGAATTGGGATGGGGCGTTTGGCAGGGGCAACCGAAACCCGTCGTCTGGCAATTGCAGGCATGGCAGGGTTTGGCCCGGTGGTGCTGAGCGTGGCCCTTTTTCTGAGCGTGATCGAGCCGCCTCTGCTTGCCAATTTTGGGGCCTCGACAGGCATCCACCGGATTTTCACCCTGGTCTTTGTCCCGTCCGCCTTTCTGATTGCCGGGATCAGCGCGTGGGCGATTGGGCGGGGCTTGCGGAATAATGCGCTGGCGGTTTCCTTATTTTGGCGTGTGGGATTGGCGGCGGGCGTGAGTTTTCTGCTCATCAACCTGATCATGGAAGCGTCCGGCTGGGTGGTGGGGGCGCCGGGGGCGGGGGAACGGTTTACGATGCTGACCGTGATGGGGTTGGGCAATGTTGGCGCGGCGTTCGTGGGGGGTGGGGTGATGGCGTTAAGGCTCAGAAAAACAGAATAAAGTTACCTCCGAAAAAGAAGGGCCGGGCAAATTTGCCCGGCCCTTCTTTTTTTGGCATTTTTGTTTTCTAGCATCACGGGGGTGTATAATTTAAGCCAATCTCAACATCTTCAGGAGGATGTATGCGAAAAAAAGTTACCCTCATCACCGGCGCTTCAGGAGAAGTCGGTACTGCACTGGTTGAACGGTTAGCCGCTGAAGGCAACCGCCGCATCTTGGCGATGGATGTCCACCCCGAGCCGGACAACATCAAAGGCATGTCCACCTTTTTACAGGCGGACATTTTAGACAAAAACCTGTTTTCCCGGCTCGTGGCCGAATACGAGATCGAAACGATCTACCACCTCGCCGCCCTGCTCTCCACCCGCGCGGAGTTCACCCCCGAAACCGCCCACCGCGTCAACGTAGAGGGCACGATGATGCTCCTCCAAATGGCCGCCGAACAATCCGCGTGGCGCGGGGAACCGGTCTTGTTCATGTTCCCCAGTTCCATCGCCGTGTACGGCCTGCCCGATCTGGACACCAAACAACGGTACAGCCGCGTGCGCGAATGGGAATGGAACTACCCCACCACCATGTACGGCTGTAACAAACTTTACGGCGAAATGCTCGGCAGTTACTTCAACAAAAACTACCGCCAACTCGCCGCCGAACGCCCGATCACCCTCGACTTCCGCTCCGTGCGTTACCCCGGCCTGATCAGCGCGTTCACCGTCCCCACCGGGGGCACCAGCGACTACGCCTCAGAAATGATCCACGCCGCCGCGCAAAACAAACCCTACACCTGCTTCGTCCGCGAAGGCCTCACCATCCCCTTCATGGCCATGCCCGACGCGGTGGACTCAATTCTCGATCTCGCCAACGCCCCGCGTGAAAATCTTCGGCATCAGGTGTACAATGTCGGCGCGTTCAGCATCAGCGCCGGAGACATCCGCGACCTCGTCGTCAAAGCCTTCCCCGGCACCGAGGTCACGTTTGAACCCGACCTCAAACGCCAAAACATCGCCGAAAGCTGGCCCATCGATGTCGATGATAGCGCCGCCCGCCGCGATTGGGGTTGGGAGCCCAAGTTTGACGCAGTTCGCACCTTTACGGAATATCTCATACCGAATATCAAAAAGCGGTATCAATAAAAGTGTCAGGTTATTCGGTATCAGGTGTCAGGTTTTGCTTTTCGACACCTGATACCTGACACAGGATCACCTGACACCTGACACAGGAGAACTCATGCCCCTCGACATCATCATCGGTACGCAATGGGGCGACGAAGGCAAAGGCCGCATCGTAGATTTGCTCGCGGCCAAAGCCGATTTCGTCGCTCGTTATAGTGGTGGAGACAATGCCGGGCACACCGTCACGGTGGGGGATCAGACCTATAAACTCCACCTGATTCCCTCGGGGATTGTGCACGAACACACCACCGGCATCATGGGCAACGGCATGGTGATCAACCCTGCCACCCTGCTGGATGAAATGTCCCGTCTCCGGGCGGGCGGGGTGCAGATTACCCCCAAACGGCTTCGCATCTCCTACGCCGCCCATTTGATCTCGCCGGCCCACCGTGCGCTCGATGCCGCGCAGGAAAAAGCCCGCGGGCGCGAACAGATCGGCACCACCCTGCGCGGGATTGGCCCCGCGTACACCGGCAAAGTGGCCCGGTACGGGATTCGGCTGGGGCAAATGTTGGATCAGGAAAGTTTTGCCGACGCGGTCAAAGTGCAGGTCGAATCCATCAACCAGCAATTGACCCATCTCTACGACGCCGAACCGCTCGACCCCCAACAGGTCGCCGCGGAATATGCCGATTACGCCCGCCAACTTGCCCCCTACGTGGGAGACGTTTCCCTTGTCCTTTCTGAGGCCCTGCGCCGGAACAAACAAGTCCTGGCGGAAGGCGCACAGGGCACCCTGCTCGATCTCGATCATGGTACCTACCCCTTCGTGACCAGCTCCTCCCCGACAGCGCCCAGCGCCCTGCTTGGGTTGGGGATTGGGTTCGGGCACATCGGGCGGGTGATCGGGGTGACGAAAGCGTTCCAAACCCGGGTCGGCGGGGGACCGTTCCCGACCGAGGTGGAAGGTGATCTGGCGCTTCGCCTGCGCGGCACCGGGGAAAATCCCTGGGACGAGTACGGCACCACGACCGGGCGCCCCCGCCGCGTGGGGTGGTTGGACTCCGTCCTCCTGCGTTACGCCATCCGCATCAACGGTTTGTCCGAACTGGCCGTGACCAAGTTGGACGTGCTTACCGGGTTACACCCCCTCAAAGTGTGTGTGGGCTACCGGGTGAACGGGCAGGAATATCGTGAACTGCCGCTCGGCCCCAGCGATTTGAGCCAGTTTGAGCCGGTGTATGAAGAGCTTCCCGGGTGGGATGGCGATGTCACGCACATTCGCTCGTTCAACGACCTACCGCTGGAGGCTTGTGATTACATTGTCCGGTTGGAAGAACTGGCGGGGATTCCCATTACGACCGTGTCCGTTGGCCCGGAGCGGAGTCAGGTCATTCATATCGATTGAGCCAAACATAAGAAACGAAAAACGGAGCGACTAATCAGTCGCTCCGTTTTTTTGTACATGCGCCAGGAGGGCATCCAGGCTCAGGTCGGCGAGGGATTGCAGGCGAAGGCCCGGGGGTTCAAAGGCCAACAAACGGGTGATCGGATTGGGCACGGCGACGCAGAAGATGCCCGCCCGTTTGGCGGCGAGGACACCGTTGGGGGAATCCTCAAAAATGATCGCTTCCTCCCGCGCCACGCCGAGCACCTCCGCCGCGCGGAGGAACAGCCCCGGATCGGGTTTGGCGATCCCAACATCGTCCACGCAAATGATGGCATCGAAGCGCGCATAAAGACCGAGGCGGGTCAGGTGGGTGTCCACCCACGAATGGGGGGAACTGGAGGCGATGGCAAGCCGCAACCCCGCGCGGTGGGCGTCGGTCAGCATGTCCACCACCCCCGGCAGGATCGGGGACGCGGCGATGATGGCGGTATCCCGCGCGCGGCGGCGGGCGGTCAACCCCGCGCGGTCCAACGGGCGTCCGACCAGGGATTCCAGGTAGGTCATCGGGTCAAAGGCGGAGGAGCCATTGCCGCCCACGATTTGCCCCCAGGTTTCGGGGAGGAGGGTACAGCCAAATTCCTGGTATATCTCTTGCCAGGATTGGTATTCGGGCGTCTCGGTGTCGAGAATTAAGCCGTCGAAGTCGAAAATGAGGGCGCGGATGGGCATCGTTTGAGATTTCCAAAAAAAAGATGATGAAGGGATGTCCCTTCATCATCTTTTTTGGGGGTATTTCACAACTTAGAGTTGGGAGGTGCAGTTAGGACAGCGGGTGGCTTTGATGGCGATTTGGGTGATGCAGTAGGGGCACTCTTTGGTGGCGGGAGCCGGGGCGGGTGCGGGGACTTCTTTTTTGCGGGCACGTTCGACGCCTCGGAGGAGCATAAAAATGGCGAAGGCGACGATGACGAAGTTAATGATGGTGTTGAGGAACACGCCATAGTTGAGGGTGGCGGCCCCTGCTTCTTGTGCCGCGGCGAGGGTGGTGTATCCACCGCCGGACAGGTCAATGAACAGGTTGGCGAAGTCCACTTTGCCCAGGAGTAGCCCGATGGGGGGCATCAAAATATCTTTGACAAATGAGGTGACAATGGCCCCAAACGCGCCACCGATGACAACGGCTACGGCCAGGTCGAGGATATTGCCTCGCATCAAGAAAGAACGAAAATCTTTTAACATGAGAACTCCTTACAATAATAAATTTGTTGTAACTACTCACAAAGAGAAGTACCCCAAAGAAGGATGGATTGGGAGTTGTGCATCTCCCCTTCCATCCTTCTTTTCGAGTTTAGCTCTTTGAGCGTGCAAAACGCGTGCGTAGTTACAAATTGATCAACGGCTTAACTGCCGCAATATCACATAAATTTTCGGATCGTCTCCCATAAGCCCAGGACGCCTCCGGCTATCAGGAGCACCCCAAACACCAACCCGGCCATATTCCCAACATAGGGAATGCCCCGGTAATGAATGCTGATTCCCTGTGCGGTGGCAATTACGCTTACCAGGGCCAGTGCGAAACCGCCTAAAACAAAAGCCGCCCCAAAAATCACCGCCAACGGACTTTGTCGAGCCGCAACCACTTTCCGGTTGTCAAACTCCACCTGGTAAACAAATTTCTGTGCGGTGGGCCAATCCATCCCCGTCCGTTCACACACGTCCATCACCACATCACTCCGGCGGCGATGTTTGCCCAGTTCGCGAATAACAAAATCGGTTAAGGCTTGTTCGTCCATCCATAAACTCCGAAATTTCAGGGGAAATCCCGTCACTTATCCAGGGGCACCCGCAAATCAAAAATCAAGTACCCTTCTCCCTCGTCAAAAACCCCAAAATTTGCCGTGAGATACTCTTTTAACTCGGGTTGGCGGTCAAACTCATTAAAATTCGTCACCAAAAACAAATCCTTGTCTGCTAACTGCGCCGCCCGAATTTGGGCAATTTTTTCCTCAGTCATCCCTGCCAGTTCCCGCACATCCGCGTCCGAGGTGCCAAGCCAGATATCCGCATCGACCCAGCCAAAATAAGCGAGGGGATAGCCATACGTTTGAGTAATGGCAACCACTTTCAAATCCGGGGGGATGATCTCCACAAACCGGCCCCAACGGGTCCCCGCGTCCCGATCATCGCGCCGGGCCAGAATCACGCGCGTATCCCACACCCGAAAGAGCACGGCAAATGTCACCGCCCCGATCAGCACCCCCATCACCACCCGCCGGTTGTCCTGCCGCACCAACACTTCGAGCAAAATCCCACCTAGGGGAATCAGCCCAAAAGCGACGATCAGAATCAGCGGCAGTTGGTAATAATCATGCGTAATCGTGTGATAGGGGAACGTCAGCGAATAGACAACATACCCTCCCCACAACCCCACCCCCATCCCGCGCAGGGCACGAGTCCGCCAAAGGAACACCCCCACAACCGAGGCGATCAACAGCGTAAACCCGGCAATATCGGTCGCCATCTCCACCCAACGGATATAAAACGCGGGGTCCCGCCACATTTCCGGGAAAAAACGGAGATTCAACTGCTGACGCAAAAAGCCGCTGATGAAAAGGCCGTAGAGGTAATAAAGGACCGTGGGCAGGAGCGCGAGGAGGCCAAGGAGCCAGAGTTCGAGGTCGGAGAGGAGCAGGGATATGTAGTGTGTGAGGGGTTTTCGTGGGTTCGTGGGTTCGTTTGTTGAGGTGGTTTGCGGAGGGGTGGGGTTGGCGAGCATATCCATCAAACGCCCGATCACCAACCCTATCATTGCCGCGCCGAGCATGATCCCAGCGACGGTTTTGATGTAGATGGCGAGGCCGATCACCCCCCCCGCGAGGGCGGCCCTCCCCAGGCGTTTTCGCCTTTCGTCGTTGGGGGCAAGCACCAACCAGCGCACCACCGCCCACAACCCCCACGCCATGAGGGCCACCATGAGCGGGTCCGGTTGAAACGCGCGGCTGGCGATCATGCCATATTGCAAAAAGAGAAAATAG
>JABWBV010000674.1 GCA_013359445.1 Anaerolineales bacterium
GTGACATAGGGGGCTCCTGGTTAATAATGTCTTGATCAATATCACCGTGAATATATCCTTGCGAGCCTTTTTTGGCGAAGCAATGACATGATGTAAGGCGTGTTTGACAAAAACATGTGTTAATAAATATCTACATAATCAATGTATGGAATGTCGACGTACGGAAGATCAACGTAGGGGATGTCGATGTAGGGGATCCACCCACCCCCGAACACCTTTCCCATAAAGTCACCGACTTCGCTGACAGCATACCCCGCCCCGTTCAGGGCGGCGTTGATGGTCGTGTCCGCAAATCCGCCGACGTCTTTCAGGAAACTGCCAACTTCGTTGACAGCGTACCCCGCACCCCGGAGGGCGGTGGCTATGCCATCCGCGGAGACGTTGTAGGCGCTACTGAGCGCACTACCGACTTCGTTGATGCCATACCCGGCATAGCGGAGGGCGGTGGCGGCGGCATCGGCGGTGACATTGTAGGCACTGCTGAGGGCGCTCCCGATTTCGTTTACACCGTAACCAGCGTATCGGAGGGCGTAGGCCGCTCCTTCCGCAGTCAGGTCGAAGGCATCTTCCATCGCGTTCGCGACTTCGTGAGCCGCATAATCTGCGCCTTGTAAGGCTTTCGCGACTTCATTGGCCGTAATGTTATAGGCCGTGGAAATTCCTTCGGCAGCCTCTGTCGCACCTTTGCTGAGGGTCCTGTAGGCAGAAGCCGCGGCTTCGGCGGAGGCGTTGTAGACATCTTTGGCAACGGAGGCCACTGCCCCGGCGGCGACGATGACGCCGTCCTTAACAGCATTGGCCCATTCCTCGAGCGTTTTGAACACATCATTGAAGATGTCTAACGCCTGGGCTTCGATCTGTTGGATAACGCTGTTGTAGATTGCCTGGAAATCGCCGGGGGGAATGTTGAGGGTGAGGGTGGGGAAGGAAACGTCCTTGCCATAGAAGCGGAACCCACCACTGAACTGGGCGAAGAAACCGGCATCCCGCCCAGCGCGGATGATGGCGATGGCGTTGAACCCAATGTCCACCAATGTGATCCTGCCGAATGGTGTGTTTATGGATGCGTTCAAATTGAAGTTGATACTGCCACTCGCGTTGAAGTTGTAATCTTTGTAGGCGATGGTCAGATTTGTCGTCAGTATATTGCCAAGCGAGCGCGTGAGGACAAAGAGCACGCCCGTTTCGTCGGCCTGAATTTGCAATTCCTGCACCAGCGCGAGAAATTCGATTCTGGCGGAGATGTAGACGTAAGGGATTTCCGTTGGGCCGACGCGCAAGCGGAGGATTGGGGCTGGGTCTGTGCCTGCCCCAGTAATCTTGAGGACACCCAGAATGTTGATCGGGTCCATATCCGCGCGGGCGGTGATCCCGGTGCTGGTATCTACGTTGATATAGGCACTGGCTTTCCAGCCCCAGGCGACTAAGCGCCCCATCACCGTTACACCTTCGTCGCGAAATTCAATGGCCCCGATGGCCGTTGCGGAGGGCACGATGTTGACTTTGACCTCTTCCAGGGCCACGTCAATCACATTGTTGAGAGTTGTCCGCAGACTCCCGGGAAGGGCCTGATAGGCGATAAACGTGACCGGTGACATCGCACTCATCAATTGAATGATCGTGATCCGATCGGTAGAGCCTGCCAGGACAAAATTGTCCGGGTCATTGCTGTCTACCAGGATGGAAATACTCCCATCCACATCGCCGATTTTCAAGTCGCCATGCACGCCTACATTGTCAATCCAGGGCGCGAGGTACGTGAAGCCGACCTGGACCGCCATCTGGCGAATAATCACGCCCGGGATACCAAACGGTTCGCGCCATTCGCCTGTTTTGGTGGCATCCATCGTGAACGAGCCGGTGATGGATTCAGCTTCGACTTTGATGCCACCCAGGAAAGAGATTTCCGTTTCTTCACCGTCATCAATCAGCAGGAGAGTCAGTTCATTGGCGAGGGAAACGGAGGGTTCCGGGGGTTTGCCTTTGATGGCGATGCCAATTTCAGTTTTGGTGAAGGAGAGTTTGAAATTTTCCCCGTCGAGGATGGTGATGTCCCGTTCGAGTTCTGCTTCCAGAATGTATTCTGGCGTCGTGCCGGAAATATCCACGGCGGCGTGAATGCCCAGTTTGTCGACTCCTAGCAGGCCGCCAATAAACTTGATCGCATCATCTTCCGACTCTGCAATTGCCATCTCGCCGAAGAAGTTGAAACCCTGGTTGACCCCCGATTCTAATTCTTCATCGTACACTTCCGCGCTGGTCACGACCATCAGTGTAGGTTCGGAAATCTTGAGCGACTGGATCAACGGCACGCCCGGCAAAAAGGTGCCGATGCCAATATCATCCGCTAAGACAAACTTGAAGGAGGCGTTCGGTTTGCCTTTGTAGTAGAAAAACTCGGCATACTTCAGCTGGGCCGCTTCGGCGGTGAAAAGCGTTACTTCGCCAGAGATACGGAGGGCGTGATTTTCGGGGGTGGCCGGCGCAGAGCTATTTCTGATGTTGCTTTCTACTGCTTCTCCGGGTCCACTGACACTACCTGGTTTGATTTTGACAAATTCGATGGTGACGTTACGAATGGGGGTTAAGACATTCAGAATACTACCTGCCAGGTCTGCGATAGCTCCATATTCGCCTAAAAGGGTTTTGTCGAGCGTCAGCATCCCATTTTGAACTTTGCTTTCCACCTTCCGCAGGAGATCGTATTGGGGTAACGCCCCCCCCGCAATGAGTTCGGAAAGGGGTTGGCTAGGTAGTTCTGTGGGGGGATTGCTCTCATACCCATTCCCGAGGCTAGACCCAACCCCGGCAAACTCGCTTGCTGTCGCGGCAATGTCGGCGGGGTCTGGGACGAGGGCCAACTGCCAAAATTGTCCTGAATACCCCGCGCTATCCGCCAGCACCAGGGGATAAATCCCATCGTTGGACACGTCTATCGCTTTCCCATCCCCCAACCAGGCAGTGGTCAACCGATAGACATTGTTCCCAAGGGCGTTGAACTTCCAATACTGTCCGGTAAACCCTCCCGTATTTGCCATCACGGGTGGTTTCTGGTCATTATTGAGAATATCCAGCGATTTTTGATCCCCGGCAAGTTTATTCGTCAGGCGATAATAATCATCGCCCAGGGCCGTAATTTGCCACATTTGCGCCGGATCGTTCAATTTGGTCGAGGCGATGAACAGCTCGTTTCCTTCGCCTGGACGCATTTCCAATGGGCGATTGGACCCTAAAAATTGAGTGGTCAGGTGATACCATTTGCCAGCTTCGATGGCTTGCCCTGTCATGGTGGTGACGTTGGACGCAGGAGGGGGCGCGGGGGTCGGGGGCGGGGGAGGTGGGGGAGGAT
>JABWBV010000675.1 GCA_013359445.1 Anaerolineales bacterium
CGCGGACTGCGTGCAGAACTACGAACCTGAATCCTCCGTTCGTAGTGAGGCACGCCAGTGCCGTTCTCCTGCACTCCGCAGATTGCGAGAACAACGAACCTGAATCCCCTGTTCGTAGTGAGGCACGCCAGTGCCGTTTTTCTGCACTCCGCGGACTGCGTGCAGAACTACGAACCTGAATCCCCGTTCGTAGTGAGGCACGCTAGTGCCGTTCTTCTGCACTACGCGGACTGCGTGCAGAACTACGAACCTGAATCCTCCGTTCGTAGTGAGGCACGCCAGTGCCGTTCTCCTGCACTCCGCAGATTGCGTGCAGAACTACGAACCTGAAATTGGAGAAAAAATGCAAAACACAAAAACTCAAGACACCATTTCCACCTATGCCCTCACCTTTCGGTTGGTGATGATGGAATTTCGCGTCTTCCTGCTCAATGCCGTTGCCTGGTTTATGATGTTTATCTTGCCGTTGGTGGTGGGGTTGGTGGTGCGCGCGTATTTCAATACCCTGACGGGGGAAGCGCCCGCGGCCATTGGCTTGTGGGGTCTGCTCGCCCTGATCGCGGGGCTGACGCTGGGGCGGGTGGTGGCGATCCTGGCGGGGATTTGGGCCAACGCGACGGTTTTGAACAAATCTTCGGGGCGGATTCGCCGGAATCTGTTGGGGCGGGTACTGGCGCGTCCGGGGGCCGACGCCCTGCCCGGTTCGAGCGGCGAAGCGATTTCCCGGTTCGGGGGCGATGTCCGCGAGTTGGAGTGGGCGGTGGAGTGGTACGGGGATCTGCCCGGCATCATCGGGGTGACGTTGATGAGCCTGATCGTGATGGGGAGCATCAACCTGACGATCACCGCGGCGATCTTCGCGCCGATGGTGATTATTCTGCTGGTCGTCATCTCCTTGCGGACGAAGATTCTGGATTACCGCGCCGCCGCTCGCAAAGCGCACGCCCGCGTGATTGGGTTCATCGCGGAGACGTTTGGGGCGGTGCAGGCGGTCAAAGTCGCCACCGCGGAAGAAAACGTGACCCATCGGTTCGAGGAACTGAACGAGGCGCGGCGCATTGCCTCGCTCAAAGATACGATGTTGAGCGAGATGATGACGACGATTTTTCGCAGTACTATCAACTTGGGGGTAGGGTTGACGCTGTTGATGGCGGGGAAAGCGATGGAGGCGGGGGCGTTTACGATTGGCGATTTTGCGCTGTTTATTATGTACATGTGGCCGCTCACGGATTCGATGTTTGGGTACGGGCACATGATCGCCCGCCACAATCAGGCGAAGGTGTCGCTCGACCGGCTGACGTACCTGTTGATGGGGGAGTCGCCCCGCGAGTTGATCAAACCCGGCCCGGTGTACATGGATGGCACCCTGCCGGACGTGCCGACGTTCGTCAAAACCGAGGCGGACCGGCTGGAAACGCTGGAAGTGCGTGACCTGTCGTATGTGTACCCCGAAAGTGGACGGGGAATCCGCGGGGCTACTTTCGACGTGCAACGCGGCACGATCACGGTCATCACCGGGCGGATCGGGTCGGGGAAAACGACGTTGCTCCGTGCCCTGCTCGGTTTGCTACCCGCGGAAGGGGAACGGTTGTGGAACGGCGCGCGGGTGGCGGAACCCCATCGGTTTTTCATCCCCCCGCGGGCGGCGTACACCCCGCAGGTGCCGCGCCTCTTCAGCGAAACGCTCCGCGATAATATCCTGATGGGGCAACCGAACACGAACGAGGACGTTCACCGCGCCCTTCGCACGGCGGTGTTCGATCAAGACTTGGAAACGATGGAAAAGGGGTTGGATACGCTCGTCGGCCCGCGCGGGGTGCGGCTCTCCGGCGGGCAGGTGCAACGGACGTCTGCCGCGCGCATGTTTGTCACGGATGCGGAGTTGTTCGTGTTCGATGATCTGTCGTCGGCGTTGGATGTGGAGACGGAGCGGACGTTGTGGGGGAGGATTTTTAGTGATCGGTTATCGGTTGTCGGGGATCGGGGGCAGGAAGTTAATGGCAAAAATGGGAGCGCAGGGGAACTTATGGGAACGAATGGGAACTTGAGGGAACTCAAAGGGGAAAACGGGACTTCCCACGAATTCCTACCTGTTCCTACCAGTTCCCACGAAATCTCCTTCACCCCCACCTGCCTCGTCGTCTCCCACCGCAAATCCGTCCTCCAACGGGCGGATCACATTGTCGTGTTGAAAGATGGGCGCGTGGAGGCGCAGGGGAAGTTGGAGGCGTTGCTGGCGACGTGCGAGGAGATGCAAAAGTTGTGGGCGGGGGATTTTGGGGTGGAGGAGAAGGTTGGGGATTAATGGGAAAGCCCGGAGTGGGGGAGGCTCCGGGCTTTTTTTACTACTATTCCAACTGCCGAACTGCAAGCGTTACCAGCGGGCGGGGGATTTGGCGGAAAAATGTCAAAAGGCGAAACTGTTTTGGGGCTGAATCCCTTCAAGTGTGGGCAACGCCCGCATTTGTCCGGTGCAAATGACGTTAACTGGCGGCTTTCATATTAAAGCCTGTAAATAAATCAGGATAAGTTTGTAGTAAGAATTTTTCAACCGAGTCTAGTTTTCCAAAGAGACGCATATCATTTATAAATGACTCTCTGCTAATAGGAGATGTTATTGAATCTTGCTCGGCTGGGGAAAGCAGATTGTTTAACAAATTTTGGAATTGATTCTCATCAAGTTTATATAACCACTCTACCAGTGTGTGTGCTTTTACTAAAATACTAACTGCTTCCCCTGAGCGGATAGATAAGTTTATGTAATCTATAACATCATCGGTTTTAATATCGAAATCTTTTTCGTGGGCAGCTGTATTACGAAGTCGTCTTAATTTATCAATAGTGCTGGCTAATTTATAGTGAATCAGTTGTTGTTTTTCCATTTCCTGTACTATCCGAATAGGCGGAGTGCGAAACGGAAGATCTAGCCTAAGTCTCGTAGACGCTTTGTAAAGCTCGTCTTCAACTAAAATCCAAGCTTCAGTTATTGCTGCACGGGGACTTATTTCAGCAAGACGATACAGACTGCTAGTGCGTTCAGGCTGAGAAGCTGTTTTGATACTTTCAGTAGAAGGTAATTCTGCCTCTTGAGCTTGTTGTTCAAGTTGTTGTACAGTTTCACCAAATTCTGCTTCGAGGTCGCCATATCGAAATCGCTTGACTCCCCCAAGTAGTTTAAATAGCGGTTTTTTAAGCGTAAAAAGCAACATTGTTAAGGTTAAAGGCCAAGCAAAAGCGACTCCTAATCCTCCATTTTCTACCGTACATTGACAATTAGTAGGTCTGGTTGCAGCCGAAAATAGACCTGGAAAGGTAAACCTTGCTTCAAGGTATAGGTGAGCCAGTCGAG
>JABWBV010000676.1 GCA_013359445.1 Anaerolineales bacterium
AGAACGTAGTACGCCGTCACACGGAGGGAACGCCAAAACTCTTTGTCCGCAAAAATGTCTTTATAGTTGTCAAACCAGATGAATTTGGGATCACTCAGCATATCCCAGTCTGTAAAACTAAAAAAAAGCCCCCGCACGGCTGGCACGGCATAAAACGTGATAAAGCCGATCAAACTGGGAAGAATAAAAAGCCAGGCCACCAGGGTTTCTTTTGAAAACCATTCTTTGACCCATTTGGGGCGCCCCTGAAAGGACACTTGGGAAGCGGATCCTGCACGCATATGCCACACTCCTGAAGTTTTAAACTCCGTAGGGTAAACGTTCAGCCTAGGAAGTTCTAAAAAGTGGATGAGAGGGGATGTTCATCCCCTCTCATCCACTTTTGGGGGATTCTCCAAATAAGTCTGAACAGTCACCCCGTTAGGACATTCACAAACCGTGAACGTTCACGTGAACGTTCACGGTTAATATACAAAAAAAATACCACTTTGTCAAGCGGATCTTTTGCGAGGATTAAGCAGTTTCCCGAATCACTAATTCCGGCTCAATCAAAATCGTCTCAAAGGTTTCTCCGGGGGCGTTTATCATCTCCATCACGCGGCTCATCGCCATTTGACCGATCCCATACTTATCCACCCGAATGGTGGTGAGTGCAGGTGTGATCATCCGGGCAAACTGAATATCGTCGAACCCGATGATTGCAATATCTTCGGACACGAGTCGCCCTCGTTCATTGCAGGCTCGCAAAGCCCCCATCGCCATCAGATCGTTGTATGTAAAAATCGCATCCACAGCGGGAAAAGCATCCAAAAGCCGGTGCGCGGCCCGATACCCCCCATCCAGGTTGGCCGCCTCAGGCACGATTTGTATCTCCGTGCAAGGTAATTGATGACTCGCAAGGCCCTGTTGAAAGCCCAGCAAACGGCGTGAGGTCCGGTAAGAAGCGCTGTTATTGGTCAGCATCCCGATGTTCTGGCGTTGTTGAGCGACCAGATAGTCCACCGCAATTTGCGCCCCATGGTAATTATCCACCATCATAATACTCACATGGGGATGTTCAAACGCCCGATTGACAAATACCATCGGCTGATAGGTATCGGCGAACGCCCGCATATTTTCTTCACTGGAATTGTGCGAAAAAACGATAATCCCATCCACCCCTTGCGCGGCCAGAGAGTGCAATTCCTGTAATTCCAAATCAGCGCGGTCATCCGTATTGCAGACGAACACGTTATACCCATTGGCCTGGGCAACATCCTGCACCCCCCGCGTCACCTCCGGGAAAAAGGGGTTGGTAATGTCCGCCATCAACATCCCTATCGCGTGCGTCCGTTGCGTAACCATGCTCTGCGCCATGCGGTTAGGCCGGTAGCCCAACTCTTCCACCGCGCGCATCACGCGTTCTTTCGTTTCCTGGCTGATCTCATTCTTATCGTTCATCGCCCTCGAAACCGTCTGGCGTGAAACACCGGCGGCCTGGGCGACATCTTCAATCGTTGCTCTTTTCATAGTACAATACCTTTTCCGTGAACGTTCACGGTTTAGTTTATTTGATAAGTCGTTATCTTGTCAAGCACAAAATTATACGTGAAAACTCCAACCTTATTTTCCCGAACAAAGAGTCTCTCGTCCAGGCAGACGATAATCATTTTGCTCATTGGTGGTGGCCTGGCTCTTTGGGTTCGATATTTGCTCCGTGATTTTCAAAATGATGACTATCGCTACTTCACCGGCCCGTGGGTGGCTTTTATCCGCGCCCACGCGGGATACCGCGCCCTCGCGTTTCCCTTCTCCAATTATACGCCGCCGTATTTGTACTTGCTCGTTTTGTTCAATTATCTTTTCCCGAAACTCTCCAGCCTTTATCTAATCAAACTTATTTCGGTGGTATTTGACTTTCTCGCGGCCTTGCTAATCTATCGCCTGATCCGAATAAAATATCCGCAGGGAATCGGGCCTGCCTTGGCCTCGCTCGCCTTTTTGTTTCTCCCCACCATCTTCATCAACAGTGCCTTTTGGGGGCAAGCAGACATCATTTACACCGTGCCCCTCCTGGCCTGTGTCTATTTCTTTCTTAAGGATCGCCCGACCCTGGGCATGATCGCTTTTGGGGTCGCCATCTCGATCAAACTCCAAGCCATATTTCTCGCTCCATGGCTGGTCATGCTCCTCGTGAACAAAAAAACGACCCTCGCCAGTTTTATTCTCATTCCGATCACCTACTTTGTGCTGATTCTCCCCGCGTGGATCATCGGACGTCCCCTGCCCGACCTGCTCACCATTTACCTTGCCCAGGGCGATACCTACCGCGAACTGACGATGAACGCCCCCAATTTGTATACCTGGCTTCCGAACAGTCTCTATGATCTCTTGGTCCCCGCGGGGTTACTGCTTACGATCCTCCTCGCCCTCTCGCTGATTGCCGTTGCCTACCGAAACCAGGCCACCACTACCCCAAAAATTCTCCTCGCCCTCGCAACCCTCTCCGTGATCGCCATGCCCTTCTTCCTACCCAAAATGCACGACCGCTATTTTTACCCGGCGGATGTACTTTCGTTGGCCTTGGGTTTTTATTTTTCGGAATTGTTTTTTATCCCACTCCTCGTACAATTCGTCTCCTTATTTGCCTACTTTCCCTTTCTATTTCGCACAGAACCGGTTCCCCTCGAACTGCTCGCCGTGTTTCAACTCCTCGGGATCCTGGCCCTGACACGTTCTTTGTTCAATCAATGGCGTCAAGTCTCGGATAAAACCGAAGTTGAGGCGGCCCACGCTTAAGTGGGCGGGCGCAACCGCTGTTGTGTATCGTGTAACTCGCCTTCAAATTCATCGTGCAGAGCGTCTCTTTCAAGCAGACATTGCGTTAGAGACTCTTCGGCCCGTTGGAACTGTCCCAGATCAGCATAAAGATTGGCAAAACGAAGGGCCACGAGAGGGGCAACAGGCGCGAGGTTGGCCTGTTTCGCCAATTTGTGTGCTTCCTCTTGATAGGTTAGCGCCGTTTGAAAATCTCCTTTTCGCCGAGCGACTTCTCCCAAATCAGAAAGGCGGGTAGCAACTCGAGCGGAGTGCCCCATCGCGCGCGCGAGAGCTAGACTCTCCTGGCAACAGGCTTCCGCACACGTCAGGTCCGCATGACGGAGGGCGCGGTATCCCCAATCCCCCAGTAACCCCATCAACGCATCTCGAAACGCGTGTTCCCGCGCCAGGCGGACGCCCTGTTGAAAGTATGAAACAGCCTGGGGATAATGATCTTGATCGGCCAGTAGACAAGCCAGGTTTTGCAGAATCACTAATTGCGCGCGGTGGTAACCGATTTCCCTGGCAAGTGCCAGGCTTTC
>JABWBV010000677.1 GCA_013359445.1 Anaerolineales bacterium
GGGAAGTAAACGTTTTAGATTTTCAGGAACGCCGTTTTGGCCCGATGCCTGCAAATATCCATTTCGTCCGCGGGGACCTGAGCCAGGCCTACCTCGTGCGGGAAGCGCTCACCGGCGTAGACGTGGTCTTTCACCTTGCCTGGGCCACCATTCACGAAACTTCAAACGAGGACCCTTCGGCAGATGTCACCATCAACCTGATTCCTGCCATCCACCTGTTTGAAATGTGTCGCCAAATGGGCGTAAAAAAAGTAGTTTTCACCTCCTCCGGCGGCACGGTATACGGCCCGGCCAATACCATTCCCATCCCAGAAAGCCACCCGAAAAACCCCATCAACGGCTATGGCGTGACCAAACTCGCCGTTGAAAAATACCTGCAAATGTTTCATCACTTGCACGGGCTGGATTTTGCCATCCTACGCCCCTCGGTGCCCTATGGCCCGTTGCAAAACCCCCTCGGACGTCAGGGAGCCGCCGCAGTGTTTTTATACCGCATTTCTCAAGGCCTTCCCCTCACCATTTGGGGCGATGGAAGCGTCACGCGGGACTATTTTTATGTGACCGATCTTGTAGAGGCCCTGATGCGCGCGGCAAACCTTCCCTTAACGCAGGCCCGTATTTTTAACATTGGCGGCGCAGAAGAGCTCTCTTTGCTTCAACTGATTCAACATTCGGAAAAAATCGTCGGCAAAAAAGCCCAGGTGGAATTTCTCCCCGCACGCAAGTTCGATGCAGAACGTATTGTGCTTGATACAACCCTGGCCCACCAAAATCTCCAATGGACTCCTAAAATCGGGTTTGAAGAAGGACTCGCAAAAACCTGGAAATGGATGTCGGCCACCTTTAATCTTTAATCATCTTAAAGGAAACCCATGACCCTACCTAACATCCTCTTTATTACAATTGACACCTTACGCGCCGATAAACTGAGTTGTTACGGATATAAGGTTCCCACCACCCCCAATATCGACCGTTTGACCGCCCGCAGTCTGCGCTTTGAACAAGCCATGACCGGCGGCTCTTGGACTCAGGCGGCTTTTCCGGTGATGATGACCTCCAGCTATGCCTCCTGGTATGGCGGCTGTCTTGGGCCCCTCTCCACCCAACGCCCCGCCCCCATCGAAGCCCTCCAAAAACACGGCTACCAAACCTTTGCCTTTTCGAGCAGTCCCCTCCTCAGCCGAAATTATGGCTACGACCGGGGTTTTCGCTATTTTGACGACCTGATCCCCGGTGAAGCTGATCCGACCATCCGCAAAATGCGAGGGGGGGAACGGTTGTTGCGCTTACCCCTTGTGCATCAGGTTGGGAAACTGCTGGGTCAGCAAACCCGTCCGGCGCGGTTATACGTTTCGGCGGAAGAATTGACCCAACGGGCCAGCCATTGGTTAGAGAAAAACCGTGGCCCGTTTTTCGGCTGGATTCACTACATGGATGTCCATTGGCCGTATCATCTGGAAGAAGAACTGGTCAACCCCGAACAAATTGCCCAGGCTTGGAATGATATTGCCCATCTCTACCGGGTCAACTGGAAAAAAGAAACCATCACCCCGGCCCAAAAGGAACGCTACCTCCATCTTTACGAACAAGCCCTTCAATACACCGATGCCCAAATCGGGCGTTTGCTCAACAAGTTAACCGAACTCGGGCTAAGTGACAACACCATCATCATTCTGGTTTCCGATCATGGCGAAGAATTTCTGGAACGCGGGCGCTGGGGCCATTTTGAAACCAACCTGTACGATGAAATTTTGCACGTCCCCCTCATCATCTCCTTGCCTGGGATGGCGGAGGGCCAGGTTATTCGCCGTCAGGTGCGTACACTCGATCTGATGCCCACGGTGTTGGAACTGGCTGGATGCCCCGCCCCGCAAGGGATGGAGGGGACAAGCCTGGTTCCCCTCTGGAAGCAGGGGGCCGATGTCTATCCGGTTCCGGTCTCGATCAGCGAAATGTGGCGCACGCATTGGCACATCCTCGCGGTGCGAACCGAAAAATTTAAGTATATTTGGAATAGCAAAACCCCCGACCAGCCAAAATTGTTCGACCTCAGCACCGATCCGGGCGAAGCGAAAAATGTCGTTGAACGGTTTCCGCAAGAGACGCAAATGTTTCAGCAAATGGTGGACGAACATCGCGAACGCGCCCGCCAAACTGTGGAAGCTAATCCGGTGGCCGCCCCCGAAATGGATGAACAACTCGTGAAACGTCTCCGTGATTTAGGTTATTTAGAGTAAACGCCATGCGGATTTTATTTCTCGCTAACTACTATCCGCCTCATGGGTTGGGTGGCCAGGAAAGGTCTTGCCAGGAAGTTTTTGAAGGGTTACAGGCGCGCGGGCATGAATGCCTCGTTCTAACGAGTATGCACGGGGTGGATAATGTGCCCACGGATGAACCCGGTGTCCGGCGATGGTTGTATTTGGAAATGGACATGGTGCCGCTTCGGCATGGGTGGATCTTTTTTACACAACGGAAACAACGCGAAGCCCAAAATTTGGCACGGCTTGAACGGTTGATCAATGAATTTAAGCCAGATGTTGTTTATGTGTGGGGGATGTGGAATTTGCCGCGTACCCTGCCCGCGTTGGCGGAGCGCTTGCTTCCGGGGCGTGTGGCGTATCGGTTTGCTGAATATTGGCCTACTTTGCCCAGCCAGCATGAATTTTTCTGGCGTGCGCCTGCCAAAAACTGGCGAACGTATGTGCCCAAGCGTATTTTGAGCGTGGTAGTTGTTACATGGAACAGAAGCGTTTGGACGCTGCCATTGATGACTGTACGATGGCTATTAAACTAACATCGGGTAAACTAACGTCGAAGATTTCACAACAAGCATTCCATTATTACGTTGGACGAGCTCTGGCCTATCACCAACAAGGGCAACTGGAGAACGCCATTAGTGATTACAGTCAGGCCATTGCCCTTAACCCTATATATGTCACATCCTATATTGGACGCAGTCATGTACGTCGAGACCAAAACCGACTAGAAGACGTCATTACTGACTATAGTCATGTTATCCATCTCCTACTAGATGGGGATCAAAAAGCCGAAGCGTATTTTACGCGTGGTTCGTGTTATTTGGAACAGAAGCGTTTGGACGATGCCATTGCTGACTATATGATGGCTATTAAGCTAACGTCGAATACAGCAAAGGAAGCACTACGTTACTATGCCGCACGCGGCAACGCCTATCACCAGCAAGGGCAACTGGAGAACGCCATCGCTGATTACAATTGGGCTATTGCCCTTGATCCTCAATGCGCTAATGCCTATATACAACGCGGCGTAGCTTACGAAGCCCTGAAAAACGTAAAGAATGCTATTGCAGATTAT